>NZ_JBFTLX010000097.1:0-23525 GCF_056396665.1 Cupriavidus sp. 05T313
GAGTGCGCCTTGACCTCCAGCTTGCCGAAATCGCGGCCGTGCAGTTCGAAGCGATCGGCCACCAGGTCAATCGCTGGCAACTCGCTCGTATTGTCGGCCAGCGTATCGGCAACGTTGCCCGCATCGGTGGTGTCGGGGATATTCAGGCGCGAAAGACGCAGCGTCAGCGCCCCTGCCGGCGTGGCTGCATCGCTACGCCAGCGCAGGTTGCCCGCGATCTGGCGAGAATCGATCTGAACGGTCCAGCCGGCGCTCTCGCGGCTGGCCTCCAGCACGACATCGTCGAGTTGCCGGCCATAGGCCTGCAGCGCGCGCACCCGCGCGGAGAACTTCTCCGGCATGAACGCGGAGGGCACGGTAACCGCGCCGGCGCCGGCGCCGGCCTTGCCGCTATCCGTGAGCAGGCCATGCCAGGCGTCGAGGTCGAAGCGGCCGGCGGTCAGCGCCGCCACGACGCCGCTGGCCGGTTGCGGCGCCGGCTGTTCGACGCCGATGCCGCCGGATTGCACTTCCATGCCATCGGCGTTGCGGCGCAGCAGATAGCGCGCATTGAGCACGTTGCCGTACTGCACGAGCATCTCCTCGCTGCCGGCGCGGGCCGCGGCGGGCCGGAGCTCAAAGCGCAAGGGCAGGGCCTGGCTGGCGCTCTTGGCCAGCGGGGCAGGCATGCCCACCGCCAGGCCGGTCAATTCCGAAGTGACCGTGATCTGCGGCTGATGCTCGCGCACTCCGATCACCGCGCTATAGGCGGTACTGCCTTCCAGTTTCTGCGCCAGGCCGGCCATCGGCGAGCCGGTGAGCGCCTCGCGCATGCCCTGGGCGCTGGCATTGCCGCCGGCATTGACGCGTACCGTGCCGTCCGCCTGGCTGCCGCCGCTGGCGCGAATCTCGCCGCCGAGGAAACGGGCGCGCAGATCGTTGAGCTGGAAGCCGTGCTCGTTGAAGGCGACGACGCCGGTGGTGCCCGCCAGCACGGGCAATTGCGGGGTGAGCACCACATCGTTGCCCGGTAGCCGGAACTGGCCATCGACCTTGGCGTCCTGCGCCGCGGTGAGGGGAAGATCCAGCTTGAGGCGCAGCTCGCCATTGCCCTGGGCGCGCATGTCGCTGGTCACCTGGCCGGTCCAGTCGCGTACCGGGCTGGCGGCCACGAAGCGCAGGAAGCCCGTCATCGCTCCGCTGGCGCTGCCGTCCAGCACCAGGCGGCCGTGATCCGCCAGGTCGGCGATGCGGCCATTGACATCCTGCAGCGTGACGCCGGCAACGCCTTGCACGCCGGCACGCTGCGCCACGAAGGACAGTCCGCCGCGTTCGAACAGCAAGCGCCCGCTGATGTCGGTGAAGTTCGGCCACGCCTTGCCGCCGTTGCTGGCGCTGGCGGCGCTGCCCGGCGCCGCGCTCAGGTGGGGCGCGATCTGGTAGCTGACATGCTGGATCGGCACCTCGACCCGGAAGTCGCCGGCGCCTTCGTGCGGGCTGTGGAAGGGGAAGTGTTCCAGGTCGCCCTTGAGCAGGAACTGGACGTCGCTGGCTTCGCCTGTCACCAGGGCGCCGGCCAGGTACTGGCGTGTCGCGGCGGGGATGCCTGTGGGCAGGTAGCGCGGCACCCGGTTGACCTGGGCGCGCACCAGTTCGCCAGTGAGATCGGCAATGCCGCCGTGCCCGTCGCCGCCGGCATGCCAGGTACCACGCACGCTGCCTGCGGTATCCGCGTTGGCAAACTGCACGCCGTCGGTGCGCACCGCCAGCTTGCCGTTGTCGTTGGTCCAGCGCACTTCGCCGCTGATCTGGTCGAAGGGCAGGCGTGGCTCGTCGAACATGCCGGGGAACACCAGGGCGGCATTGCTGCCTTCGAAGCGGGCGCTTCCCTGCCTCTCGTCGAAACTGAAGCTGCCGGAGAGCCGCGCAAATCCTGGCACGCCCAGGTGGGGCTTGCCGCTGGCACCCGCCGGCGGGTTTGCGGGCTGGCTCAGCACCGAGACGTTGCGCAGCGTGCCCTGCACGTTGAAGTGGCGCTGGCCGTCGCGGCGGCTGAGTATGCCCTGGCGATCGCGGGTCCAGTTCACATCCAGGTTGTCGATATGGCCGGAGGGCTGGAGCGCGCGCAGCTGGCGCGACAAGGCGGTGTCGAGCGGCAGAGAGGTGGCCAGCGCGCGCACGGTGTTCAGGTCGAACGTGGGCGCCTTCAGCGTGAACTTGCGCAACTGGCCTTTGTTGTCGGTGGCCCAGCCCACCACCACCTTGCGCATGCCTTCGCGCCAGGCGCTTTCTCCGCTCGCCACGCTGGCGGCGGCGCTTGCCTCGGCTGCGGCGGCCGACGCCGCCGAGGCAGGCTGGTCTTGCCGTGCCTGCGGCACGGCCGGACCCTCGGCGGGTTCGGGCTGCCACAGCAGGGTGTCGATGGTGAGGATGTTGTCGCGGTCGCGGCCGGCGCGGTGCAGGACGAAGGCCTGGGCGCTGGCCAGCTTGAGTGGTTCGGGCGCGCCGGCCAGTTTCAGGTCCACGCCATTGGCGCGCAGCCTCGCCTGGCTGCGGGTGACTTGGCCGCCGCGGAATTCGATCGTGCCGTCGGTGCTGAAGGTGCCGCGCGCGACCCGCTCGAAGATCGCCGTGTAGCGTTGCAGTACCGGCAGCTCAAGCCGGCCGAGGTCCCAGCTGGCCTGCCCGTGCCAATTGCGCCAGTCGCCGGTGCGATGCAGGTAGTCATGGCGAAAATCCGCCTGCACCACGAGGGGGCGGGGCGCGAGCGTCGCCGACTGCGCTTCCAGTTTGAAGAGGTGGCGCGAACCCAGGCGCTGCACGCTGAGCTGGATATTGCCGACGTCGAGTTGGGGCAGGTGGTTCTTTTCGTCGAGCCAGCGGAGCTTGCCGTCGGTGAGTTCGACCTTGCCCTGGGACAGCAGCCAGTCGAACAGCCGGTTGTCTTGCGGCTGGGCGCCGGTAGTGTCCACGGCCAGCCCGGCTACCTGGAGTTTGCCGTCGGCGGAACGCCGTACCAGCAGGTCGGTATGGCTGGCGGAGATTCGCTGGAACAGCACGTCCATGCTTAACAGCGATCGCCATGACAACTTGCCGTCGAGCGTGCCGGCCGCCAGCAGCACACGCTGTTCGCCATCGACCGCCTTGACGTCGCGGGCATGGAAGGCAGGGTGCCAGCCGTCCCAGTACGTGTCCAGCTGGCCGATGCTCAAATGGGCCGCCAGCGCCACCGAGCCGCGCTGTTCCAGCCAGGTGCGGGCCGCCGAGGCCTCGGGCCAAAGCACGAAGCGGATCAGCAGGCCGGCCAGCATGGCGACCACCAGCAGCGACAGGGCCAGTCGTATCAAGACGCGGCCAAGGCCGCGCCACATGGGATGGCGCAAGGCTGCGAGCAGGACACGGCCGAGCGCGCGCGCCAATGCCAGCGGGCTCCGCCTGGAAAGTTGCAAAGGAGTAGAGCCTGCACCGGCGGCCCCGTCGAGCGCCGGCGTGCCGCCGGTGGTGGGGCCGGGCTCGGCGGGTGGGGTGGCGCGGCTGGACATGCGCAGATTATCCGACAATACTAGGCGCTCTCCAATTCGGTGCCTGACCGGCCGTGCATAACGCGCGGGCCGGCACAGTGCCGGCTCACGCGCTTCCAAGTAACAGGAATGACTTCCACTGATCCGACGAGTTCCACGGCTGCGCCCAATCCCGCCGCTACCGAGGCCGGCGCTGCCGGCGAACATGCTTCCGGCAACACTTCCAGCGCTGCCAGGCAAGCGGTGGCCGACATGGCCACGGGCCTGTACGCGACAGTGGCCGCCACGGAACTCGTGCCGGTCGATTGCGCCGGCATGGCATTGTACTCGCCCGCCTATTCGCATTACACCCGCCGTATGGTGCAAGCCCGCCCGGAGCTTGCCGGAATCGTTGCGCGCGCGCGCGAGCAGCCGCTGACGCGGGCCTGGATGGAGGCGCGGCTGAAGGCCCTGCATGAGCCGTCGGCCGATGTCGAGGAGGCCATCAAGCGCGCGTTGCGCCGCTTGCGCGCCGAAGTGATGTGCGTGGTGATCGAGCGCGACCTGCGCGGCCTGGCGCCTCTGGGCGAGGTCACTGGCGCGATGACGGACCTGGCCGAACTGGGCGTCCAGTATGGCCTGGCCATGCTGGAAGCGGACCTGGCGCCGACCTACGGCCGGCCTGTCGGGGAAAGCAGCGGCGAGGTCCAGGAACTGGTGGTGGTCGGCATGGGCAAGCTCGGCGGCCGCGAACTCAATGTGTCGTCCGACATCGACCTGATCTTCCTGTACGACGAAGACGGCGATACGCGCGGCGGCCAGCGCAGCCTGTCCAACCACGAGTACTTCATCCGCCTGGGACGCCGCCTGATCAACCTGCTGGCCGACGTGACTGCCGATGGCTACGTGTTCCGCGTCGACATGCGCCTGCGCCCCAACGGCGACGCCGGGCCACTGGCGTGCAGCCTCGGCATGCTGGAGCAGTACCTGATGGTGCAGGGGCGCGAATGGGAGCGTTACGCGTGGATCAAGGGCCGGGTGGTGTCGGCGCTGGACACGCCGCATGCGCAGCGCACCGCGGCGCAGCTGTCTAGCCTCACCACGCCCTTCGTGTTTCGCCGCTACCTCGATTACGGCGTGATTGCCGCGATCCGCTCGCTGCACGCGCAGATCCGCGCCGAGGCCGCCAAGCGCAGCGGCGGACTGGCGGCGCCCGGCGGCGGGCAGCGCGTGAACCAGCGTGCCTTCAATATCAAGCTGGGCCGCGGCGGTATCCGCGAGATCGAGTTCATGGCCCAGGTCTTCCAGCTGATCCGCGGCGGGCAGGACCCGGCGCTGCGCATCCGGCCCACCCTGGAAGTCCTGGCGGTGGCGGTGGAACATGGCTTGCTGCCTGCCGGCCAGGCCGAGCAACTGGCCGATGCCTACCGCTTCCTGCGCCAGCTCGAGCACCGCCTGCAGTATCGCGACGATGCCCAGACCCACCACCTGCCCACCGCCGCGGATGAGCAACTGRCCGTGGCACGCATGATGGGCTGCGCCGACTGGCCGGCTTTGCTGGAACGGCTTTCGTCGCTACAGGATCCGGTGGCGCAGCAGTTCGAAGCCACCTTCTCCGATCCCGATGAAGCCCACGCGCCTTGCGAGGCGCTGTGGCCGGCGTTGATACAGGAAGAGCAGGACGAACCGCCATGCGAGCGCCTGGCGGGTGCCGGCTTTCAGGATTGCAACGCGTTGCTCGACCGCTTGCGCGCCATTGGCGCTTCGCTGCGCTACCGGGCGTTGTCGGAGCAGAGCCGGGTGCGCTTCGACCTGCTGGTCAACCGCGCGCTCGACCTGGCTTCGCGCCAGGACGACGCCGACCGCACCATCGCGCGCTTTGTCGACTTTCTCGATGCCATCAGCCGCCGCGCGTCTTACCTGTCGCTGCTGTCGGAATACCCGCAGGCGATGGCGCGCGTGGCCGACACGCTGCACGCATCGAGCTGGGCGGCAGCCTATCTCACGCGTCATCCGCAGCTGCTCGACGAGCTGCTCGACAGCGATGCGCTGGCCGGCGCGCCCGACTGGAACGGATTCCGCAGCCGCCTGGCCGCGCGCCTCGATGCGGCCGACGGACAGATCGAAGCGCAGATGGACATCCTGCGCCGCGAGCATCATGCCGAGACCTTCCGCATCCTGCTGCAAGACCTGCAAGGCATGCTGACGGTGGAGCAGATCGCCGACCGTCTGTCGGACCTGGCCGATGCCATGCTCGACGTGACCTTGCGGGCCGTCTGGCGCCAGCTTGCCACGCGGCATGCCGAGCAGCCGCGCTTTGCCGTGATCGCCTACGGCAAGCTGGGCGGCAAGGAACTGGGCTATGCCTCGGACCTCGACATCATCTTCCTCTACGAAGACGAACACGAACGCGCGCCCGACGTCTATGCCGCCTACGCGCGCCGGCTGATCACCTGGCTGACCAGCCATACCGCTGCCGGCACGCTGTTYGACGTCGACACGCGCTTGCGCCCCAATGGCGAGGCGGGGCTGCTGGTGACCAGTTTCGAGGGCTTCCGCCGCTACCAGCAGCGCGAGGGCGACAACACGGCCTGGGTGTGGGAGCACCAGGCCCTCACGCGCGCACGTTTTTGCGCGGGAGACCCGGTGATCGGCGCGCACTTCGAAAGCCTGCGCGACGAGATCCTGCGCCAGCCGCGCGATGCCGCCACGCTGCGCGGCGAGATCACCGCCATGCGCCACAAGGTGTCCGAGGGACATCCCAACCCAAGCGGTCTGTTCGACCTCAAGCACGACCGKGGCGGSATGGTCGACATTGAGTTCACGGTGCAATACCTCGTGCTATTGCACAGCCACGACCATCCCGCGCTGACGCGCAATGCCGGCAATATTGCGCTGCTGCGCACCGCCGGCGAGCTTGGCCTGATCGATGCCACGCTGGCGCGCGAAGTGGGCGACGCGTATCGCGTATTCCGCGCGCGCCAGCACCAGTTGCGCCTGGATGGCCAGGTTCACGCGCGTGTTGCGCCGGCCGCCGTGGCGCCGCAGGCGGCGCAAGTCCGCGCGCTCTGGCAGGCGGTGTTCGGCGAGCCGGCGGAGCCCGGAAAATGAATCCACCCGTGGCCGGCGCCGCGCGCTGGCCGGCTTTGCTGGCCGCGCTGGCGGCGACTGCCGTCCTGAGCGCCGCCTTTACCTTTGTACCGTGGCTGCATGCGCAGGGACTCTATCTGCGCGACGCGGTCATGGGCCACGGCGCGGCCGGCCAGTGGTGGCGCCTGTTTACGGCGATGTGGGTCCACCTCGGCTGGCAGCACTGGCTGGCCGATCTGCTGGCTGCCGTGGGCCTGATGCTGCTGGTCGGGCGCGAGGCGCGCGCCGGCGCGATGCTGGCGGTGCTGGTTGCCTGCGGCATAGCGGTGCAAATGGCGCTGTGCCGGGTTCCCTCGGTAGGCTGGTATGGCGGATTGTCGGGCGCGCTGCACGGGTTGGCCCTTTGGGGTGGTCTGCGCCTGCTGGTTGGCAGCGGCGTGTCGCGCGTGCTTGGGGTGGTGCTTTGCCTGGGCGTGCTGGTCAAGACCTGGCTAGAGCAGTCGTGGCTCGCGCCGGTGGTATTCGACGCGCAGTGGGGCTTCGGGGTGGTGCGTATCTCRCACGCGGCCGGCACGGTGGCCGGCCTGGCGCTTTGGCTAGCGCAGGAGTGGTGGCAACGCCGTCGCGGCCAGTCAGCCGCATAGGCATGCCGAGGCAGGATACCCGGCCTCGGCACAGCGTCATTCGCTTAGCGCGGTTTCGCCGGTAGCCGGCGCCGTCCGGACCAGCTCAGCAGCAAGCCAAGTACGCACAGGCCCAGCGCGAGCGGCCACGACAGCGCACCGCCGCCACCGCCACCGCCGCCGGAGGATGTGCCAGGCGTACTGGGCGTACTGGGCGGGCTGGGTGGAGGCGGCTGGGCCACCTGCGTTGCGGCGATGACGGCGGCGTTGGCATCGAGCAGGCCTGCACCACATTTGCCGGTACCCGTGGTGGTCGTGCAAAACGTGCCTGCAGGGTGGGGGCGCGCGGAACTCTTCAGGGTGGCAAGCAGCTGGGCGGGTGTCAGCGCCGGATTGGCCGCGAGCATCAGCGCAGCCACGCCCGACACCAGCGGCGTGGCAAAGCTCGTGCCCTGGGAACTGGTGACCGTGTAATTGCCAAGCGACGTGGTGCCGTCATTGGAGAGGGTGCGGATGAAGGAATTCGCCACCGAACACGTACTGCCGTTGCTGCCCTGCACGACCTTGGAATTGCCGCAGCCACCGCCGGGCGCGCTCAGCGAGACTTGCGGTCCCACATTGGCATAGCCGGCGTTCTCGCCGTCGTTGGCGTGGGCCGTGACGGCCACCACGCCACTGCAGTCGGCAGGCGCCTCGACCGCACTGGCGCTGTTGCCGGTGGCGGCAACCACGATCACGCCGTTGGCAGCGAGGTCGTTCACGGCCTGCTGCTCGATGCTGGAGCAGGTGCCGCCGCCCAGGCTCACGTTGATCACGCGCGCGGGGGTGGGGTTGGCCGGAGCATTGGGCACGGCGAGGCCGCCGGCCCACCGCATGCCATCCACGGTGTCGGACAGCAACGCGCCGCAGCGGCCGGATACGCGCACCGGCTGGATGCGTGCGTTCCAGTCCACGCCGGCGATATTCACCCCGTTGTTGGTCAGCGCTCCCAGCGTCCCCGCCACGCGGGTGCCGTGCCAGCTATTGTTGGTGGCAGTGGTGGTTGGCGCCGATGTGCCGGGACAGGTGAATCCGCTCGGCACGCCGTCGCCAGCATCGGTAGCATCGGTGTCGCGCCCGTCGCCGTCATTGGCGATGCTGGTGTCGGTAATGAAGTCATAGCCAGGCACGATGCGCGCGGCCAGGTCCGGATGCGGCAGGTAGCCGGTATCGAGCACCGCGATCACGAGGCTGCTGCTGCCGCGGGTGCGGTCCCATGCCGGCGGCAGGTTGACGCCGCCCACCACTTGCGCGGGCGTGCCGAGGTAGGGCTGGTTGAGCGCGAATTCGGGATCGTTGGGTGCCGTGTCATGCAGGTGCAGCCAGCGGTCCGGCACCACCTCCGCGATGCGGGGATCCTGGCGCAGCCGGGCGGCGGTGGCCTCGGGGTCGGCGGCATCGCTGCCGGAGACGCTCAGCAATTGCAGGCTGCCGCCCATCTGGCGCTTGACCGCGAGCGCCACGCCGGTGTTCTGGTGAACGCTCAGCATGCGGTCGGGCTGGCCGCTGGCGGCAGCGCTGCTGCCGTCGCGCCAGCGTACGATGAAGTTGCCGCTATAGCGCGGCGCCGGGCGCGCGGCGGGGTCGGGCCCCGCGCTGGCGGCTGCCGGTGCCCCCAGCCAGAGGGCGGCGCCCAGCGCCAGCAGCAGGGCGCCGTGGCGCGCTATGCGTCTTGTGCAGCATGACCGGTACTGAAGCTGTTGCTGCATGTCTGCCATCTCCCGTTAGGCCCGCGTCGGACTGACCGCGGTGGGGCTTTCCGTGCGGAGCGCCCCGGAATCTGCAAGAGCGCGATCGCGCCGGGAACCACGGTTACAGCATTCAACCTACAACGTTCAAGTCAGGGAAACCGACTACAGAGCCTGCCCGTCCCGCCATGCCCGCAGTGCGGGCACGCCGGCTTCAGCCCGGCGGCATGTCGCGTCCCATGGGCATGGTGCGATTCGGCTTGAGCACCCGGTCCGGTTCGGCCAGCTCGATGCGGGGAGCGGCTCGCAGCGTGGCCACGGCCTGTTCCATCGTAGCATCACCGGATTGCGAAATGGYAGTGACCAGCCAGACGCCGCCCGACATCGGCCGCTTGACGACGAAACGGATCGGCCCGGAAATCGACTCCAGCAGGCGGCCGGCCTCTTCGGAGCCGGTCACCGGCGGCGCGCTGAAGCGCACCATGATGTCGCCCACGGCGCGGTCGGCGCTGATACTGCCGGCCGGCGCATAGGGGCGCTGCTGCGCCTGGCAAGCGGTGAGTGCGAGCAGTGCCAGCAGGCCGCAGGCGGCGGTGATCCGCAGCGGGCGAGCCATTGAGCGGGAGTGCGGCAGTTTGCCGGTTGACATGGGAAAGCTCCTGGATGGTTACTGGGCCGGTGCGGGACGCGGGCGATCAGCTTGCGCTCCGGCGCGAACGGCGCGTTTCCCGGGCCGTGCCGGCGGCGCCGCGCATGCCTTGCGCGAGCATTTCCTCGGCGTGCTGCACGGTGGTGGCGGTCACGGTGGTGCCGCCCAGCATGCGGGCGGTCTCGACCACGCGGCCGGCCGGGTCGAGGGCGCGGATGCGCGAGCGGGTGACCGAGCCCTTGCCTTCGGGCTGGCTGGTCTCCTTGCTGACCAGCAGGTGGGCGCCGGCCTGGGCGGCGACTTGCGGCAGGTGGGTCACGCACAGCACCTGGCGGGCGCGGCCAAGCTCCTGCAGCCGGCGGCCTACCACTTCGGCCACCGCGCCGCCGATGCCTGTATCGACCTCGTCGAAGATCAGGGTCGGGGTAGGCGCGGCCTCGCTGGTAATGACGGAGATCGCCAGGCTGATACGGGCAAGTTCGCCGCCCGAGGCCACCTTGGCGAGGGGACGCGCGCTGACGCCGGCATGGCCGGCCACCAGGAATTCGACTTGTTCCAGGCCGTGGCTTTGCCCTTCGTCGAGCGGGTGCAGCGCCACCGCGAAACTGCCGCCCGCCATGGACAGGCCTTGCATGGCGTCCGTGACGGCGGCCGACAGGCTTTCGGCCGCCACCTTGCGGGCGGCGCCTAGGTGCTGGGCGATGGTCAGGTAAGCGGCTCGGGCCGCGGCCTCGCGCGCCATCGCCTTGTTCAGGTCCTGGGCGGACTGGAGGTCGTCGAGCTGCTGGCGGCGGGCCATCAGTTCGTCGGGCAGTTGCTCAGGCGGCAGCCGGTACTTGCGCGCGGTGGTGTGCAGAGCCTGCATGCGCGCTTCCACCAGTTGAAGGCGTTCGGGGTCGAGATCGAGCCGGTCGACATAGCGGTTGAGCGAGTGAGCGGCCTCCTCGACCTGCACCAGGGCCGGGTCCAGCGCCGCCAGCACGTCGCCCAGGCCGGGATCGACGCCCGCCAGCTGGCGCAGGCGCTGTACCACGCTGTTGAGTGCCGACAGTACCGAGCCATCGGCCTCGGACAGCGCTTCCAGCGCGGCGCGGCTGCCCTCGATCAGCCCCGCGGCGTGCGACAGCCGGTTGTATTCGGCCTGGATGTCTTCCCACTCGCCAGGTTGCGGCGCCAGCTTCTCGAGTTCGCCGACCTGCCATTCGAGCCGTTCGCGCTCAAGCTGCATCTCGCGCGAGCGGTGCTCGATGGTTTCGCGCTGGCGCACGCAGGCACGCCACGAGCGCCAGGCCTCGGCTACGGCGCCCGCCTGGGCGGTAAGGCCGGCATGGGCGTCCAGCAGCAGGCGCTGGGCGTCCGGGCGCAGCAGCAACTGGTGGGCATGCTGGCCGTGGATATCGACCAGGCGGTCGCCGATGTCGCGCAACTGGCCCAGCGTGGCGGCGGCGCCATTGATAAAGGCCTTGCTGCGCCCGCCGGCGTCGACGGTCCGGCGCAGCAGCACGGTGCCATCGTCGCCGGTGAGGTCGTGTTCGGCCAACCAGTCATCGAGCCCGGCGGGGGTGGCGAAGGTGGCGCTGATGCTGGTCCGGGCGGCGCCTTCGCGGACCACGCCGGCGTCGGCGCGCTCACCCAGCACCAGGGCCAGCGCATCGATCAGGATCGACTTGCCGGCACCGGTCTCGCCGGTGAAGACGGTGAAGCCCGGGGAGAAGTCGAGGTCGAGCGTATCGACGATGACGAAATCGCGGATGGACAGGCTGCGCAGCATCGTGGGCGACGGGTCGGGGTCAGGGGCGGATTCGGTTTGGGGGCGGCGGATCTGGGCCGGATCGGTCAGGATCGGCGCGGCTCAGAGCCGGTTGTCTTCGCTCGGGTACTCGTGCCAGTGCAGCTTCTTGCGCAGCGTGGCGTAATAGTTGTAGCCGATCGGATGCAGCAGGTTGACGGTCTTGGCCGACCGGCGAACCACAATGCGGTCGCCCGGCAGCAGCGAGGTCAGTGACTGCATGTCGAAGTTGACGCTCGCGTCGCGCGCCGTGGCCACCTCGATCGAGACTTCGGCGTCATGCGGCAGGACGATCGGGCGGTTGGACAGCGCATGCGGGGCAATCGGCACCAGCACCAGCCCCGACAGGGTGGGGTGCAGGATCGGGCCGCCCGCCGACAGCGCATAGGCGGTCGAGCCGGTCGGCGTCGAGACGATCAGGCCGTCCGAACGCTGGTTGTACATGAAGTGGCCGTCCACGGAGACGGCCAGTTCGACCATGCCGGAGATGCCGGAACGGTTGACCACGACGTCATTGAAGGCCAGCGCGGAAAAGATCACGCCGTCGTCGCGTACCACCTGCGACTCCAGCAGCATGCGGGTCTCCGACTCGTAGCGGCCCGCAAGCATGTCGGGCAGCACCGAATGCACGTCTTGCAACGGGATGTCGGTCATGAAGCCGAGGCGCCCGTGGTTCACGCCGATCAGCGGCACCGGGTAGCCGGCCAGCTGGCGCGCCAGGCCCAGCAAGGTACCGTCGCCGCCGAGCACCACCGCCACATCCGCATGCTTGCCGATCTCGTCCGGCGCCAGCGCCGGATAGTCGGTCAGCCCGGTAGCCATCGCGGTTTCGCGCTCGAACACCACATCCTGGCCGTTCCTGAGGATGCAGGCGGCCAGATCCTCCAGCGGGCCCTCGATGCCGGCGGTGGCGTACCTGCCGATCAGGGCGACGGTGCGAAAGGGCGCGCGCGCGGCGCCGGGCGTGGGGAGCGAAGACATGCCGGGATTAGACCATACCGCCGCGACCATTGTCAGCAGATGGGCACCTGCGGCCGGRCCGGAACACGGATGAGCCGCCCGAACGGGGTAAACTTGCGTAAAATCGGGAACATCATGGATGAACGTGCAAAAACGCTTCTCAAAACCCTGATCGAGCGCTATATCGCCGAGGGACAACCCGTGGGCTCACGGACCTTGTCGAAGTACTCCGGGCTCGATCTGTCCCCTGCCACCATCCGCAATGTGATGTCGGATCTGGAGGAAATGGGGTTTATTGCCAGCCCGCATACCTCGGCGGGGCGCATTCCGACGCCGCGGGGTTATCGCTTGTTCGTCGACACCATGCTGACCGCCCAGCCGCTGGATGGCGCGCTCAACCTGGCTGAACTGACCGGCAAGATCCAGGGCCAGTTGCGCGGCCAGCAGCTTGGGCCGCAGCGGATGATCACCTCGGCGGCTCATACCTTGTCCAACCTGTCTCAGTTCGCCGGCGTGGTGATGACCCCGCGCCGCGCCCAGGCGTTCCGCCAGGTGGAATTCATGCGGCTCTCGGACAAGCGCATCCTGCTGATCATCGTCACGCCGGAGGGCGATGTGCAGAACCGCATCATCCAGACCGAACTGCCGTATTCCCCGTCGCAACTGGTCGAGGCGGCCAATTTCATCAACTCGCACTTTGCCGGCATGAGCTTCGACAATGTGCGTGACCACCTGCGCGGCGAACTGCAGGCGCTGCGCATGGATATGTCGCAACTGATGCAGGCCGCGGTGGAGGCGGGCAGCAACGCCATGGCCGAGGAAGAGGACGATCACGTCTTTATCTCGGGCGAGCGCAAGTTGCTCGAAGTGGAGGATCTTTCCTCCAGCATGGAAAAACTGCGCAAGCTGTTCGACGTGTTCGAGCACAAGACCGGCCTGCTCAAGCTGCTCGATGTCTCCAGCCACGCCCAGGGCGTGCAGATCTTCATCGGCGGCGAGAGCAAGCTGGTGCCGCTGGAAGACATGGCGGTCATTACCGCGCCCTACGAAGTCGACGGCCAGATCGTCGGCACGCTCGGGGTGATCGGGCCGACCCGCATGGCCTACGAGCGGGTGATCCCGATCGTCGACATCACCGCGCGCCTGTTGTCCAGCGCGCTCAGCCAGAACTAGTGTCGTCCTGGCCCGGTCTCACAGACTGCCTGTTCCRTTCATCCTGTAAGCTCGGCGAGACCTGGCGGCCGCGCGCCCTGTGCCCGCGCCGCTCCGCCACACCGGAAATTACATGACGTTTACTCCCGAGCCGGCCTATCAGCATGGCCAGGCGCCGCGTACGGCGATCCTGCTGATCAACCTCGGCACACCCGATGCGCCGACGCCTAAAGCGGTCGGCAGCTACCTCAAGCAGTTCCTGTCGGATCCGCGCGTCGTGGAGATTCCCCGCGCCGCATGGCTGCCGATCCTGTATGGCCTCATCCTGCCGCTGCGCTCGCGTGCGTCGGCGATGAAGTACGAATCTATCTGGCTGCGCGAAGCCCATATGACGGGGTCGCCGCTGCTGGTGCACACCGAGCGCCAGGCCCACGCCTTGCAGTTGTTGCTCAACCAGCATGGCCACGAAGTTACCGTGGCGTGCGCCATGCGTTATGGCAACCCCTCGATCGGCTCGGTGCTGGAGGCGCTGCGGCGCCAGGGGACCGAGCGCATCCTGCTGCTGCCCCTGTACCCGCAATATTCAGGCACTACCACCGCGACCGCCTTCGACGAGGCATTTCGTGTGCTCAAGGCGTGGCGAAACCAGCCGGAGCTGCGGCTGGTCAAGCATTTTCACGACCATCCGGCGTACATTGCGGCTTTGCACCAGCAGGTCGGGGCATACTGGGCGCAACACGGCACACCGGATTTCGCGCGTGGCGACAAGCTGATCCTGTCGTTTCACGGGGTGCCGCGCAGGACGCTGGAACTGGGCGATCCCTACCACTGCGAATGCCTGAAGACCGGGCGCCTGCTGGGCGAGGCGCTGGGTTTGCAGCCGGGGCAGTACCAGGTCACGTTCCAGTCGCGCTTCGGCAAGGCGGAGTGGCTGCAGCCCTATACCGCGCCTACCCTGCAAGAGCTAGGCAAGGTCGGTACCGGCCGGGTCGACGTGTTTTGTCCCGGCTTCCCGGCGGACTGCCTCGAAACGCTGGAAGAGATCGCCATGGAAGGGCGGTCCGAGTTCCAGGTGGCTGGCGGCAAGGTATTCCACTACATTCCTTGCCTCAACGATGCGGAAAGCTGGATCGCCGGGCTCGCGGAGATCGGATTGCAGCACCTGCAAGGCTGGCCGCTGCGGATGCCCCATCCGCATGAACTGGAAGCCCGGCGCACGCAAGCCCAGACCCGCGGTGCGGCGGCATGAGCGGCGCGGGAGTTACGGCTTGGAGGTGAAGGTATGAACGTATCTTTTGAGGCCGATGCCCGCCTGCGCATCGACAAATGGCTGTGGTGCGCGCGATTCTTCAAGACGCGCTCGCTGGCAGCCGAGGCGGTGGAGCGGGGCAAGGTCCAGGTCAATGGCCAGGCCTGCAAGAATTCGCGCGAGGTCAAGCCGGGCGACACGGTCGTACTGGAGGCGCACCAGCAACGCTGGGAAGTGGTGGTAAAGGGCGTTGCGGGAGCCCGCGGTCCGGCAACCGTCGCCCAGACACTCTATGCGGAAACCGAGGCCAGCGAGGCGCGCCGGCGCCAAGACGCGGAGAACAGGCGGCTCAACGATGAACCGGCGTCGCGCTTGCAGGGCCGGCCGACCAAGCGCGACCGGCGCCAGATCGATGGCGTCATGGGGTGAGGAGGGCAGCCGCGTGGGCGGTCGCCCGGACTCACCTGGCTGGGTCAGCGAACGTAGGGGATGATGTAGTGCTTGAAAACCGCCTTGCCGCTGCCGTACTCGGTGTCTCGCGGCGTGAACGCGCCGGAAAGGCAGATAAAGGCTGTCATCACCGATAATGCGGCGAGTAGGAAGACCGTCAGAACAGGTAGCTTATGCATGGCTAACCTTTCGAGAGTGGCCCGACGTGTGATGCATCTTCGACCCCGTTATTTTTGTCATTTTTATACGTTTTCATCTTAGGGGGTGCGCTGCTGCAAAGCAATATGGCCCCTATTTCCACACGCCTCTCTTTGTAACCTTGTGTTTCACCGCACCGTCCCGGTGCGCCCTTGAAAAACAGACGCTTGCCACCAACTGCAGGCTACATTTGCCGATTGACCACCCGGCGGCCTGCGACCAGGCAGGCCGCGTCCTTGTATTGATACGGATCGACATGGAAGAACAGAAGCAGACGCCACCCACCACGCCGCCGCTCACGCCCGCCAGCGAGGAGCTGAACACCGCCCCGGCCGGCCAGGCCGAGAACGCCGCTGGCGACGTGGCGGCCCAGTTGGCCGCGCTTGAAGCCAAGGCCAAGGAGCACTACGACATGTTCCTGCGGGCAACTGCCGAGGGCGAGAACATCCGCCGCCGCGCCCAGGACGATGTCACCAAGGCGCATAAATTCGCCATCGAAAGCTTCGCCGATTACCTGCTGCCCGTGATGGACAGCCTGCAGGCCGCGCTGGCCGATGGCTCAGGCGATATCGCCAAGCTGCGCGAAGGGGTCGAATTGACAGCGCGCCAGCTCCTTAGCGCCTTCGAGAAGGGCAAGATCGTCGAACTGAACCCGGTCGGCGAGAAATTCGACCCGCACCGCCACCAGGCCATTTCCATGGTGCCCGCGCCGCAGGAACCCAACACCGTGGTCACGGTACTGCAGCGTGGCTACATGATCGCAGACCGCGTACTGCGTCCGGCACTGGTAACGGTGGCGGCGCCCAAGTAAGCGCAACGCCTCGGCTGTCCGCCCATTTGGCCGGCACAAGCAACGCCCGGTGCCGCTGGCCCGGGCGTTTTTCATTGCAGGAGAAGCTTATGTCCATCAAGCCAGACAATACCGCCGCACCCGGCGCCGCTGCCGGCGCGGCGGCGCACCTGGATCACCGCGCCTTCGATGCATTTGGCATGCGCGAAGTAGCGAGTGAAGACATTGATGCGGCCATTGCCGCTGCCGGCGACGCGCTCGTTTGTGTGTTTTTCTGGGGCGTGGACTGCTTTAACTGCGAGATGGCGAAGAAAGGCATGCTGGCGAATCCCGAGCCGGTGCATGCCCTCGAACTGCACTGGCTGCACGCCAACGTCTATGCGCATCCCGAGTTGGGCAAGCGCTTCGGCCTGCATGGCATTCCCGTGTTCATGTTCTTTCACAAAGGCAAGAAGCTGGGCCGGGCCACCGGATGGCACGGGCAAGGCCAGTTTGYAGCGGCCGTAGCCAACGCCCGCCTGAAGGCCAGCGGCAAGCCGCTGGCGGGCTGAACGCGACCCGGGCCGTTGCGGACGGCGGCTCAGCGCGACAGTGCGTACCCTAGCCGGAATTGCCACGGCAGCTTGCGATTGTAGTCCAGCAAGCTCTCGCCGTAGCCGACAAAGTAGCCGGCCATCAGATATCCCGCCGTGCCCGGGATCAGGCGTGCCAGCGGGTAAGTCACCGCCGCGTCGACGCTGCCGTAGTACTTCTGCGTGCCCTTGCGCAGGGTGGCGGCAAATTCCCATGAGTCGGGCTTGCCGTAGGCCAGCTTCAGATCCATGTAGCCACGGTAGCTGGCGATGTCCGGGTTGTCGTTCTTCTCGACGTAGTAATACAGCTTGGGCGAGATGCTCCAGTGCCAGTTGGTCAGGTCGCCCAGGTAGAAAGTGGGTTTGACGAACACGGTATTGATGCTGCGCGACTGGTCGCCATCACGGCCRTTCGACTCGTGCTCCACGCCCGTTGCCAGCGAGAGCCGGCTGATGGCGCGGTTGTGCACGCCAGTGTCCGAGAGGTAATAGAACAGGCTCGGCCGATAGTTAGTGTCGCGGAAGGGGCGCGAATCGCCTGACAGATCCCACAGCGAAAACTGCGTGTAGCCGAAGTACAGGTTTTCGAGCAGGCCGCGCGAAGCCGGGTTCTCGCCCTGGTAGATGCGGAACTTGAAGCTGAACTGGAACTTCGCATTGGCGCCGTCGTGCGCACCCAGGATGAAATACATCGGGTCATTGAAGGTGAGCCGTCCCTGGTCGCGGAGGTCCGGCTGGACCGGCGCTGCCTGGCTGGCAGAAGCCACCGGAACTACCGGGACCACGGGGCTAGCGCCACTGGCGCTTGCCTCCGGTGCGGTTCCCGCTGGCGGTGTATTCGCGACCTGGGCCACGGGCGGATCATCTGCGCGCGGTGCGCGATTGAGCGTGACGAGAACCGGGGCGGCATCGATGTCAACCGGATCCAGCCGCACCAGGCCGCGCAAGTTGGGTGGCAGTTCCGCGCCATATTCGATGGTGCGGTACTCTCCCTTGCGCAGTTTGATGGTCGACGGGCCGGCGGTGACGCGCCGCATGCCAAGCCGCACAGGTGCCTGCAGGTCCGCCGAAGCCATGACCTCAAGGGTTTCGGACACGAGGAAACTGCGGTTGGCGCTATTGGCGCTCAGCAGCAAGGTCAGGGTCAGTGGCTTGGTGCCATCGACCACCTTTGGCGGTTGCAGCAAGGCGATGGCGGCGTGGCTGGACAAAGGCCAACCGGCCGCGATGGAGATAGCCAGCAGGAGAGCGGGCCTCGCGCCGGGGAGGCGCCGGATGGGCGCGCCGGCACCCGCCTCCGGCTTGGACGTACTAGGTGGCATTGAGATCTGTGCGCCGCATTTACCGGAGGAGGTGATGCATGCGCTGCGTGATATTGCGACGCGGTAAAGCCTATCATGCTCCGCATCACAACTTTGTGATCATTTGTACGCAGCCCACGTGTGTGCGATCCCGCGCCTCAGCGGCTGGCGCGGCGCTGGATCGATGCGATGTATTGCTCGCCGTCGGGCGGCATGCCTGTGCGTTGYGCCTGCCAGAGCATTTCGCCCAGGCACTCCATCACCTGGTGCTGCGCCTCGTGGGGCGAATCCAGGCGCTGGGTCAGGGACTCATAGGCCCGGCGGATGCCAGGAGGCTGGTCGATGGAAACCTGCTCGGAGATGGACAGGTGCATGGCCAGGTGCAGGAAGGGGTTCGTCTGGCCGGCTTCAGGCGTGTAATCCTGGGTCAGCGCGCCTTCCGTGTCGGTGAGCAGGCTGTGATACTCGGGGTGCTCGCCGATCCAGTCGACTGCAATGACTTCGAGCGGCGTCAGGACATTGCCTGCGCGCTGCTTTTGCCATGCTTCGCAGAAAAAACGGCGGACTTCTTCGCGGGAGGGATTGAACATGATGCCGGTATTGTAAACGAGCTCTCCCATCGCTGCAGCGCAGTTCGGCCGCCAGAGCGCTGCCCGAATCGGACCGCCAGCTACTAGAATGCGGCGTTGCCCGGTGTCGCCGGGCGTGTCCTCGACCGCGCACCGCCATGTCTGTTTCCCGATCTTCCGCCACCGCTGGCCACCAGCCCGTCCGCAACGCCCGCGAGCAATTCGCCGGCGTGCTGCTGATCGCCCTGTCGGCCAGCGCCTTTGGTGCCATGGCGATCTTCGCGCGATTCGCCTACGAGGCCGGCACTGACGTCTACGGCTTGCTTGCGGTGCGCTTCGTGCTGGCGGCCGGCGCGCTGGCGCTGGCGATGCGCCTGCGCGGGGTTGGCATGCCGGGCTGGCGCAAGGTACTCGCGCTGGCCGCCATGGGCGGCATTGGCTATGTCGGGCAGTCGTTCTGCTTCTTTACCGCGCTCAACCATGCCCAGGCCAGCCTGGTGGCCTTGCTGCTTTACCTGTATCCGCTCTTTGTCACCATCCTCGCCGCCGTTTTCCTCAAGGAGCGCCTGAGCATGGCGTCCGTGATCGCGCTTGTGTTGTGCTCGGTCGGGGCGGGGCTGACCGTGGGCGGCGGCCAGGGCTCGGCGCTCGGCATTGCGCTGGGCCTGGCCTCGGCCGCGATCTACTCGGTCTACATCATCGTGGGCGCGCGCATTACGGCGGGCGTCAACCCGCTGGCGACCACTACCGTGGTGTGCAGCGCCGCGGCCGTGGTTTATGTCGTGGTGGGCCTGGTGCGTACCGGGGCGGGCGTGCCGCCTCAGTTCCCACAGAGCTTCGCGGGCTGGCTGGCGTTGCTGGCGATCGCATTGTTGTCGACCGTCCTGGCCATCCTGGCCTTTTTCGCTGGCCTGCAGCGGCTCGGTGCGGCACGGGCTTCGATGCTGTCCACGCTGGAACCCGTGGTGACAGTGGTGCTGGCCGCACTTCTGCTGGGGGAGCACGTCGGGCTGACGCAGGCGCTGGGCGGCGGGCTGATCCTGGCGGGTGTGTTGTGGCTGACGCGCAAGGGTGCCGGCGGCCAGGTTGTGCAACAGAATTGAACCCTTTGCTCAAATCGCCTGGGGGGAGGAGTGCGGCGATTTCGATACAATCCGGCTCTCACTTCTTGTTCAGGAACCGAACGCATGAAATCGATCGATCAGGCCGCTATCGCCCAGCTGTTCACCGAAGCCCGCACCCACAATGTGTGGCAAGACCGCAAGGTGGACGATGCCGCGCTCCATCAGATCTATGACGCGATGAAGTTTGGCCCGACCGCGGCAAACGGTTCGCCGGCACGCATCGTCTTCGTCAAGAGTGCCGCCGAGAAGGCGCGCCTGGTCGAATGCGTTTCCGCCGGCAACGTCGAGAAAACGCGCTCGGCGCCGGTTACCGCGATCGTTGCTTTCGATAACGACTTCCATGACCAGTTGCCCAAGCTGTTCCCGCACGCCGATGCCCGCTCGTGGTATGCCGGCCAGCCGGAGAAGATTGCCCGTGACGCGCTGATGAACAGCTCGCTGCAAGGCGGCTATTTCATCCTGGCCGCGCGTGCCCTTGGCCTGGATTGCGGTCCGATGGCCGGCTTCGATGCCGCGAAGCTCAATGCGGCCTTCTTCCCCGATGGCAAGTGGTCGGTCAATTTCCTGGTGAACCTGGGTTATGGCGAGGCCGACAAGCTGTTCCCGCGCAGCCCGCGCCTGTCGTTCGACGAAGCCTGCCGCATCGTTTGACCGGCCGCGCCTTCGCGGCGCCCACGGTTCAAGAAAAGACCCGCTTCGTGCGGGTCTTTTCTTGCCTGCCCGGCGCGCTCGCACTTAAATGCGCGGCGCCTCGGTCTTCTCGCGGTATTCGCAGAGCGGCTCGATCGCGCAGTGCCAGCATTCGGGTTTGCGTGCCTTGCACACATAGCGGCCATGCAGGATCAGCCAGTGGTGCGCATCGTGCAGGAATTCTTGCGGGACGACTTTGAGCAGCTTCTGCTCGACCACCTGCACGTTCTTGCCGGGCGCCAGCCCGGTGCGGTTGGCAACGCGGAAAATATGCGTGTCGACCGCGATGGTGGCCTCGCCGAAGGCGGTGTTGAGCACTACGTTGGCGGTCTTGCGGCCCACGCCCGGCAGGGCTTCTAGCGCGGCGCGGTCGCGCGGCACCTGGCCGTCGTGCTGCTCCACCAGGATGCGGCAGGTGGCGATGACATGCTTGGCCTTGGTCTTGTACAGGCCGATGGTCTTGATGTATTCGATCAGCCCTTCCTCGCCCAGGTCCAGCATCTGCTGCGGGCTGTGCGCCACCGGGTACAGCTTGCGCGTTGCCTTGTTCACGCCTACGTCGGTGGCCTGCGCGGACAGCAGCACCGCGATCAGCAGCTCGAACGGCGAGCTGTACTCCAGCTCGGTGGTGGGGGTCGGGTTGACTTCGCGCAGTGTCTCGAACAAGGCGCGGCACTTGGCTGCGTTCATTGGTCCTTGGTGGCTGGGTTGGCGCCGGACGTGGCGCCAGGATCGGCCTGTCCTGGCTCGCCCAGACCCGCTTTGGCCCGGCGGGCTTCGGCTGCATCGATCTGCGCCTGCACGGCAGGGGAGACGTTTTCAGTATTACGCGGCTTGACGGCTTGCTGCTTCAGGCGCGCACGTTCGATGGCGGCCTGGATGATGGCCTGCTTGCGCGCCTGCGCCGCCCGTTCCTCCTCGCTCTGCGCGGTCTCGGCCTGCAGCGCTTCCAGCTTGGCGGCTGCCTTGGCCGCGAGGCGCGCATCGTTCTCCTCGCGCTCGCGCACCAGCCGAGAGCGGCGCTCCATATAGCGCGCGTGGGCTTCGTCAGCTTGTTCCTGCGACCATGCGGCCCACCCGGTGCGTTCGGCGGTGACGGGAACCATGGCGATGCAGTCAACGGGGCAAGGTGCCACGCAGAGATCGCAACCGGTGCACCAGTCTTCCAGCACCGTATGCATCTGCTTGGGCGCACCGACGATGGCATCGACCGGGCAGGCCTGGATGCACAGCGTGCAGCCAATGCACAGCGCTTCGTCGATCACCGCCACTGCGCGGGCCTGTTCCATGCCGCGCTCAGGGTCCAGCGGCAGCACCGGGGTGCCCAGCAGAGCCGACAAGCGGCGGATGCCCTCGGCCCCGCCCGGCGGGCAACGGTTGCAGGCCGCGTCGCCCGCTGCCATGGCTTCGGCATAGGGGCGGCAACCATCGAAGCCGCACTTGGTGCACTGGGTCTGCGGCAGCAGGGCTTCGAGGCGATCGGCGAGGGTCGGGCGGTTGGCAGTCACGAATATTCTGGGGTTTGCGGGGACAGCTAGGCGCCGCTCTCTCTTTCTTGCCCGGCGGGCAGGCCGGCTGGAACGGGTGCGCGGCAGGGATTATCCCCGATTTCGCCGCAGTGCAGAAACGCGAGATGATGCGCCCTTTGCCGGGGCCGCTGCGCGCAAGTTGCCCTGTGCCATAATCCGCGCAACGATTCACCAGCCGTCGCATGCGAAACGAAACCAGAACCAAGCGGGACCCCGAAGGAACGCGCCGCCGCATCCTGGATGCGGCCACCGAGGAATTTGCCAAGGGTGGACTGGCCGGCGCACGCGTCGACCAGATCGCGCGCCGCGCCGAGACCAACGAGCGCATGCTGTATTACTACTATGGCAGCAAGGAAGGCTTGTTCCTGGCCGTCCTGGAAAAACAATATGCGGAGTTTCGTGCCGCGGAGGAGCAACTGCATATCGTCGAGGAAGACCCGGTGGCCGCCGTGCGCACCCTGGCCCGCTTCGTGTGGGACTGGTACTACCGCAATCCGGAGTTCATCCGCCTGGTCAACAGCGAGAATCTTCACGAGGCCCGCCACCTGAAGAAGTCCACGCAGCTGCACCAGTTGATCAACCCGGTGGTCAATGTGCTTGCCGATATCGTCAAGCGGGGGCAGAAGAAGGGCGTGTTCCGCGACAATGTTGACGTTTCGCAGCTCTACCTGACCATTTCGGCCCTCGGTTACTACGTGCTTTCCAACCGTTACACCATCAGCGCCGTGATCGGGCGCGATGTGGCGGCCCAGGACGAGCACGAGCGTTTCGCCGAGTTGCACACCGATATGTTGCTTTCCTATCTGGAACGCCGCTGAACTTTGCCGCCGCGAGAGCCCATGAAAAACGCCCGCTTGCGCGGGCGTTTTTCATGGATGGCAGCCGTGGCTCAATGGTGCTTGAGCACGAAGTTGCGCAACTCCGGATAGATCTCCTGGCGCCAGYGGCGGCCGGAGAATATCCCGTAGTGACCGCACTTGGCAGCCGTGATGTGCTGCTTGCGATCCTTGGGAATCCCGGCGCAAAGTTCGTGCGCCGCCGCCGTCTGGCCGGCGCCCGAGATGTCGTCCAGTTCGCCTTCGATGGTCAGCAGCGCCGTGCCCTTGATGTCCTGCGGACGGACCGGCTTGCCTTCGATTTCCCACGTGCCATTGGCAAGACGGAATTCCTGGAACACCTCGCGGATGGTGTCGAGGTAGTACTCGGCGTCCATGTCGAGCACGGCGTTGTACTCGTCATAGAAGCGCACATGGGCTTCCGCATCGTCGGCATCGCCTTCGACCAGGTTCAGGTAATAGTCGTAGTGCGAGGACAGATGGCGGTCCGGGTTCATCGCGACAAAGCCGGCATGCTGCAGGAAGCCCGGATACACCTTGCGGCCGTGGCCAGGGTAATTCGCAGGTACCGTGTAGATCACATTATTCTCGAACCACTCGAACGACTTGTTGGTCGCCAGCGAATTCACCGCGGTCGGGCTGCGCCGCGCATCGATCGGGCCGCCCATCATGGTCATGGTCTTGGGCGTCTTCTCGCCGGCCGAGGCCAGCAGGGAGATGGCCGCGAGCACCGGCACCGTAGGCTGGC
>NZ_JBFTLX010000098.1:0-23389 GCF_056396665.1 Cupriavidus sp. 05T313
GGTGCAGCGTGGGCTTGGTCAGGTCGGCTTCGGTCGGGGTCATGGGTGGGCGAGTTGGATGGCGTCGAGCATCGACCACAGGATGTCGAGCTTGAATTGCAGGATGTCCAGCGCGCGCTGCTGCTGCTCCGGCGTGCGGAAGTAGCCGAGCGTCACGCGCAGGCCGTGATCGACATCGCGCTGCGCAAGCGGAATGCGCGAGCGGAAATAGTCCAGGCCTTGCGCTTCGATCCACGGATAGTGCCCGGGCCAGCCGGCCAGGCGCTCCTTGTGGATCTCCGGGGCATACATCTCGGTCAGCGAGGAACACACGGCCTCCTGCCAGGGCGCGCGGCGCGCGAAATTCACGTAGGCGTCGACGGCGAAGCGCACGCCGGGCAGCACGTGCCGGTGCGACCACAGCGCCTCGCGCTCGAGTCCCACCGCCTGGCCCAGCCGCAGCCAGGCTTCGATGCCCCCTTCCTGGGTCTCGGTGCCGTCATGGTCCAGGATGCGCACGACCCATTCGCGGCGCGTGGCGCGGTCGGGGCAGTTGGAGAGGACTGCCGCGTCCTTGAGCGGGATGCTGGTCTGATAGTAGAAACGGTTGGCCACCCAGGCGCGGATCTGTTCCGGCGTGCATTGCCCGGCCGCCATGCGCAGGTTGAACGGGTGGTGGATGTGATAGCCCGTTTCTTTCGCGCGCAGGCGTGCTTCGAATTCGGCCGCGCTCCATGCCGTGGCTTGCGTCATAGCGTGATCTCCATGCCGTCGTAGGCTACCTCGATGCCGTGGTCCGCCAGCAGGCCGCGCTGCGGCGAGTCGTCCACCAGGATCGGGTTGGTGTTGTTGATGTGGATCAGGATCTTGCGTGCCGCGGGCAGCCGGTCGAGGGTTTCGATCATGCCGCCCGGGCCGGACAGGGCGAGGTGCCCCATGTCCGCCGCGGTCTTGGCGGAGAAGCCAAGCTGCTGCATCTCGTCGTCGCGCCAGCAGGTGCCGTCCACCAGCACCACGTCGGCGCGCTGCAGTTCGTCGAGCACGTGCGGCTCGATGCGGCCCAGCCCGGGCGCATAGAAGGCGCGCCGGCCGGTGGCGGCATCGACGATGCGCAGCCCGATATTGTCGCCACGCCGCGGCGCGTTGCGGTTGGGGGAATAGGGCGGCGCCTTGCTCTCCAGCGGCACCGGCGTCAGCATCACGCCATGCAGCGGCGGCACCGTGAAGGGCGCGTCGTCCAGGGACAGCGTGTGCGTGTCAAGGCCGCAGTAGTGCGACAGCATGCGTGTCAGCGGGAACGCCGTGCCGAGATCCTGCAGCACCGCCGCGGTGGCGTAGACCGGCAGCGCCTGCCGGTGCTCGCGCAGCATCAGGAGGCCGGTGACGTGATCGATCTGCGCATCCATCAGCACCACCCCGGCAATACCTGTGTCGCGCGGCTGGCGCGCCGGCTGCAGCGCCGGCGCGTGGCGCAGCTGGTCGAGGATGTCGGGGGAGGCGTTGACCAGCACCCAGTCTTGTCCCTCGTCGCTCAAGGCGATCGACGACTGCGTGCGCGGCGTGGCGCGCAGCGTGCCGTTGCGTACGCCATCGCAATTGCGGCAATTGCAGTTCCACTGGGGAAAGCCACCGCCTGCGGCCGATCCCAGGACCCGGAGTATTGTCATGGCGCGTATCGATAGGGTTCGTTACGGAGTCGAAGAGCAAAAAGCCCGCCAGCGAGAAAAAAAGGCCCGCGGGGGCGGGCCTTGCCAGATCGGGGCATTCAGGCAAAAGTGCTCAGCGGTTGGCTATGTACATCGTGATCTCGAAACCCAGGCGTAGTTCTTTGTAGGCGGGGGTACTCCAGTTCATGTCTCCTCCTCGGGGGTGGCATAGTTAGTGAATGCATCGCGTCTTCTTGCGGCGAACGTCGCCGCGTTCTTTCCGAGGCAACATCCATGCCCGCAGCGCCGCTGCCGTCCCAGTGTTTTTTTCTCCGTACGCGGGATGGCCACCGCATGCACGTGCGGCAGGCGGGCCCGGCCACCGGCGATCCGTGGCTGGTGCTTCACGGCGGGCCGGGCAGCGGCTGCAGTCCGTCGATGGCGGCATGGTTCGATCCGCTGCGGCACCGTGTGGTCATGCCCGACCAGCGCGGCGCGGGCCGTTCGCGGCCCGCCGGGACGCTGCGCCGGAATAYGGCGGGCGCGCTGCTGGCAGACCTGGAGCAGTTGCGCGAGGCGCTTGGCGTCCAGCGCTGGAGCGTGGTGGGCGGATCGTGGGGGGCAGCGCTGGCGCTGGCCTACGCCGCGCGCTATCCCGGCGCGGTGGCGGCTCTGGTCCTGCGGGGCGCTTTCCTGACAGGCCGCGACGATATCCATCGGCTTTTTTCTCCGCGCGGCGGCGCGATGCTGCGGCGCGTCATGGGGAGGGGCGAGCGGTTGTCCGATGCCCGGGCTCGTCTGCTCACTGTGTCGCAAGTGTTGCAAAGTGGCACGACTGTTCAAAAACTGGACACTGCCGGACAGTGGCAGCGCGCCGAACGGCGGATGCTGGGCCTTGGCCAGACGCGGCCGGGGCGGCAGCCGTGGCGCGAGCGCATGGCGGCGGTGGACAAATACCGGATCCAGGCGCATTACCTGCGCCGCCGCGCCGGGCTGGGCAAGCCGGCGTTGCTGAAGGCGGCGTCGCAGATCGGTGCGCGCGACGTGCCGGTGACGTTGCTGCATGGCCGTGCCGATAAGGTCTGCCGGCCGGCCAACGCCCTGCGTTTGAAGGCGGTCATGCCCCAGGCGCGGCTGGTCTGGGTGCCCGGCGGACACTTGCCTGCCGGTGCCATGGCCGAGGCCCTGCGGGCCGCCATCGGTGCGGCGGGCTGCCGGCGGTGACGGATCCCACCCGGCGCGGATTCATGGGCGCCCTGCTGGCGATGGCGCTCGGCGGCGCGGGCCCGGCCGCCGCACTTGGCCGCGTGGTGCTGGCGAGGCTGCAGCCTGGCGTGTATGTGGCCAGCGCAGCCAATGCCGAGGTGGCGCGGACCAATGCCGGGGAGGTGGTGCCGACCCTGGTCCATGTGACCGGAGCCGGGGTGCTGGTGGTCGACCCGGGCCCGCATCTGGCCTGGGGGAACGGGTTGCTGGCGGCGATCCGGGCCGTGACGCCCGAGCCGGTGCGCTGGGTGGTCAACACCCATGCGCATCCCGAGAACGTGCTGGCCAACGCGGCCTTTGCGCGCTTGCGGCCGCGCCCCGCGTTCCTGGCCTCTGCCGCCACCGCCAGCCTGATGCGGCAGCGCTGCGAGGCGTGCCTGGCGCGCCTGGCCGCGCAACTGGGGCCAGCCGCGATGCGCGGCACGCGGATCGTGCTGCCGGAACCCGGCTTGCGGCATGGCGATCGCCTGCAGACCGGCGCCACCGCGTGGGAGGTGCATGTCCACGCGGGGGCGCATAGCGTTTCGGATACTGTGCTGCATGCGCCGCGGCGTCGGCTGTTATGCGTGGGCGGCCTGGCCTACCGCGACCGCGTTCCGGAGATGCAGGAGGCTTCCCTGCAAGGCTGGCGGCGCGCGCTGCGGGCCGTGTCGGCGCTACCCGCCGATCTCGTGGTGGGCACCGCGCCGGGCACGCCGGCGCAAACGCTGGCGCCCACGCTGGCCTACCTGGATGCGTTGGCCGGCGGCGTTGCCGCCGCACTGGAAGCGGGTGGCGATGCGGCGCGCGTGCTCAGCCCGGCGACCGCCGGGCCGTACCGCCATTGGCGCTACTTCGCTTCGCGCCATCCCTTGAATGTGCAGCACGCCTGGCGCGAGCTGGAAGACCTGTGGATGCACGGCGAGCCGCTGGCCTGAGCGCCAGCCGGCGCGCACGKCTGCCGTCTCAGCCATCTTGCTGCGGCAGCGCGTTGGCCTCGTCCAGCTTCCGGTAGACCGTATTGCGAGAGATGCCGAGCGCCTTGGCCGCCGCGGAAATATTGCCGTGGTGCGCCTTGACCGCGGCGACGATGGCCAGCACCTCGACGTCGGCCAGGCGGGTGGGCTGTGGGCCGGGCGCTACCTCCGGGGCGCGCCCGCCGGCCGGCGCGGCATCGGCTTCCAGCGTGGCGCCGTGCGCGGGGTGGGTGGCCTGGCGCGCCAGCCGGTCTTCCAGGAAATCGTCGGGCAGGTGGTCCTCGGTGATCTCCGCCTCGCCTTCGGCCATCAGGCGCGCGGTGCGCAGCAGGTTGCCAAGCTGGCGGATATTGCCCGGCCAGTGATAGCTGCGGAACATCGCCATCACCGAATCCTTGATGCGCGGTCCCCCGTTTGCCTGGCCCTCGCGTAACAGCTTGTCGGCCACCACATCGAGGTCGGTGCGCTCGCGCAAGGCCGGCAGGCGCACCACGAGGCCGTTCAGGCGGTAGTAGAGGTCTTCCCGGAACAGGCCGTTGGCCACCTGCTCGCGCAAATTGCGATTGGTGGCGCAGATCACTGACACGTCGACGTGGATCACCCGGCTGCTGCCCAGCGGCGTGACCGCGCGCTCCTGCAGCGCGCGCAGCATGCGCGCCTGCAGGTGCAAGGGCATATCGCCGATTTCATCCAGGAAGAGGGTGCCGCCGTTGGCCAGCAGCATCTTGCCGATGCCGCCTTTCTTGCGGGCGCCGGTAAAGGCGCCTTCTTCGTAGCCGAACAGCTCGGATTCGATCAGCGTCTCGGGTATCGAGGCGCAGTTGACAGCGATGAAAGGCCCGGCATTGCGCGGGCTGTCGGCGTGGATGGCGCGGGCCAGCAGTTCCTTGCCGGTGCCGGTTTCCCCCAGCACCATGACGGGAATATCCTTGCCGATCACCTTGCGCAGCTTGGTGATGACGCCTTTGATCTGGGCGTCGCCGGTGTCCAGGTCGTCCAGCCCGGCGGGGCGCCGGGCCGGTTGCGCGCCCGCACGGCGGGGCAGGGAGGCGGCATCAGGCATGCAGTGCGCCTCCTCCGCGCTGCCATTGTCGATGGCAGCCGCCGGGACGGACACGGCAGGCGCCTTCCACTCGACGCGTGCGCTGACCTTGACGCCGCTTGGCAGCGGCAGGTGCACGACGCCCCCCGGGGCCTTGCGCTCGGCGTCGAACAACTGCGACAGCGACAGGCCGAACAGCGAGGAGAAGGTGTGCGCGTGCAAGGCGCCGACCGACATCCCAAGCTGGAACTGCGCGCTGCGGTTGGCCGACAGGAAGCGTCCGCCCGGCGTAAAGGAGGCGATGCCTTCGACCAGGGTGCCGATAAACTCCGCGCGCGAGTGGAAACGCACGCACACCATGTCCTGGAAGGCATTGGCGAAAAGCTGGTTCTCGATCATTTGCGCCGACATCCGCACCAGCGCCATGGTGTGCTTGTGGAATCCGCGCTGGTCACCCGTCACATCGAGCGCGCCGACTGTCTTGCCGTACGCATCGAGGATGGGCATGCAGGAGCAGGTGAGGAAGCGGTTGGCCTCCAGGAAATGCTCCGCGCCGTGTACCAGCGTGGCCTTGCTCTCGGCCAGCGCGGTGCCGATGGCGTTGGTGCCCCGGCTTTCCTCGGACCACAGCGCGCCGGGCTGCAAGGCCACCTTGTTGGCCCTGGCGAGGAAGTCGTCGTCGCCCAGCGAGTGCAGGATCAGGCCGGCGGCGTCGGTCAGGATCACCATGCTCTGCGTGTTGACGATCTGGTCGTAGAGCGTCTCCATGACCGGCAGCGCGTGGGTGAACAGCGACTGGCTGCGCTCTATCTGCGTTTTCAGCTCGCTTTGCAGCACCGGGCAGAAGTCTGGCGATTCATAGGGCCGCAAGCCATAGGCTTCGGATCGCAGGTGGGCCTGGGCGATCAGGTCTGGCCGGTCGCCCTCCGCCGGGTTGCCCGTTGCCGCCGGCGGGACGCCGGCCGCTTGGAAAGTCATTTTTCTGTCTCCTGTGGAAGTCGCCCGCGATCTGTGCACGGGTCGCTCCGGGTCCTGGCGTGGTCGACATGGCCCGAAGTGTTGCTTCATGAAGCAAAACGCTTGCCAGGGTGTTGCATTCCAGGGCACTGGTTCCGGCGTGCTGTGTCACACGCCTGCCATTTGCCGGGGCCTCGTCCGGTTTATGGCCCACTTTGCGCTTGGTATGGCTTTTGCGGAAGTCACCTTCAAAACATAGTTCAACAACTGGAGGTGACACTGATGAAAACACCACGCCGCACACTTGCCCTGATTGCCATCTGCACGCTTCTGGCCGGGGCGCTACCCCAAGCGGCCTCGGCCCATGGGGACGTCACACCGCAAGCAGTGGACACCAAGACACTACCGCAACTCGGCGAAGAATGGCGTCCGGATAATCCATACAGGACGGGCGAAGCGCAGCAGGAAGCACTGCGTATCGGCTCCTCGGCCTACAACCAGAACTGCGCGCGCTGCCATGGGCTGGAAGCGGTGTCGGGCGGCATCGCGCCGGACCTGCGCAAGCTGGACAGCGATTGCGCGTCGCTGGCCAACGCCAGGAAGAAGCAGGAATGCATGGGCGAGGTCTCGCAGTACTTCACCACCACCGTGCGCAAGGGGCGCACGCGAGACGGCCGGGTCTACATGCCACCGTTCGATGGCGTGCTGAGCCAAGAAGCGGTCTGGTCCATCAAGACCTATCTCGAATCGCGGCACGAGTAAGGGCTGCGGGCCCGCCCGCGCTTCCACCGCATTCCCGCATTCCCTGATTCACAAACACAAAGATCAAGAAAACCAGGAGACCTCCCATGCGCGCCAGCCCTTTCCGGGACGCCGCTCCCTCCCTGCCGGCCCCCGCCGGCTCCCATCGCCTGGCCGGCGCACTGCTGGCGCTTGCCGCGCTCGTCTGCGTCCAGCCGTCGCTGGCCGATATGGCCAGGATCCGCCAGAGCGGGACCTTGAAGGTGGCCGTCTATAAGAGTCTGCCGCCATTTTCCACGGCAGCGGGCAACCCGTTGCCGGGCATCGACGTGGCGCTGGCGAAGGCCCTGAGCAAGCAGATGGGGCTGTCGGTGTCGCTGYTGCCGTTCGATGCTGACGAGAACATGTCGGATGACCTGCGCAATATGGTGTGGCGTGGCCATTACCTGGGCTATGGCCCGGCGGATGTGATGCTGCATGTGCCGGTGGACCGTGCGTTCATGCGCGCGAACGACAAGGCGCTGATCTTCGCGCCTTATCACCGCGAGATGTTCGTGCTGGTCCACGACCGCGAGCGTGTCTCCGAGGTCCGGCAGCTGGAGGATCTGGCCGGCCAGCCTACCGGCGCGGAAGCGGGCTCCGCCGGTGCCAATGCCCTGTTGTCCGGGGCGCAGGGCGCGCTGCGCGACAAGGTCAAGATTTATGCCGGGCCGGACGAAACGCTGCGCGCGCTGTTCGCCGGCGAGATCGCCGCGGCGATGGTCACGCGCTCGCAATACGAAAGCGCGCTCAAGGCGGCCGGCCAGTCCGCCGCGCGCTTCGCCACGGTGGACGTTGCCTCGCCGCTGCTGCCCGCGCGCGGCTGGGCCATCGGCATGGCGGTCAAGGCGGACGAGGGCGAACTCGCGGAGTCGCTGCAGAACGCGCTGGACGCGATCCGCCGCAGCGGCGAGCTGCAGCAGATCTTTGCCCAGTACGGTGTGTCGCTGCAAACGCCGTGAGATTCTCCAGCGGCTGGGCGTGCGGTATGAAACCGGGCGTCAAGTGGGGCGTGGTCCCCGGTCAGGCGCTACGCAATCTCAAGCAGCGACTTAGGTTGGCCGCTGGTCAGCGCTACTCGTCGAACAGGTCCGGCCCGAACACTTCATAGTGAATGCGCGTCTCCGGGATGTCCAGGTTCTGGAGGGCATCGTGCTGCATCCGCATGAACGGGATCGGTCCGCAGATGTAGTAGTCAGCGTCCGGCAGCATGATGGAATCCTTGATCAAACTGACGTCGACCAGACCCTCGTAATCGAAATCCTTACCCTGGACGTCTTCCGGGAGAGGCTCGTTATAGAACACAAGCAGCTTGAAGTTGGCGTGCTCATGCGATGCTTCGCGCAGACGGTTGCGCATGGCCTGCACCGCACTATTGCGGGCGCCATGCACGAACACTACCTGCCGCGGCGGTTCCTGAAGCGCCTTCTTCAGCATGCTGACCATGGGGGTCAGCCCTACGCCGCCGCTGATCAGCACGATCGGGGACCTGGCATTTACGTCGATGTAGAAGCTGCCGTACGGCGCGGCGAGCCTGACCTCGTCGCCAACACCGACGTGATCGTGCAGCAGGCAAGAGACATAACCCGCCGGCGTCGTGCCGCCACTCTCGCGCTTCACCGATATCCGGTAACTTCGCCCGTTCGGCACATCGGAGAGGCTGTACTGCCGAATCTGCTGCAGGCCAAGAGAGGGCACCTGGATCGCGACGCTGGTGTACTGGCCAGGCTCGAAATTCACCACCGGGCCGCCATCGGCCGGTTCCAGGATGAACGAGGTGATGACGTCGCTCTCAGGCCGCTTCTCGCGGACGATGAATGTGCGCCAGCCTTTCCAGCCGCCATCCTGCTCGGCGGAGCGCTCGTACAACTCGCTTTCGATACCCATCAGGATGTCAGCCAGGTTCCCGTACGCCTGCGCCCAGGCGGAGATGATCTCGCCGGTCGCCGCATCCCCGAGAACATCCTTGATCGCGCCGAGCAGGTGTTCACCGACGATCGGGTATTGCTCCGGCCGCACGCCAAGACTTGCGTGTTTGTTTGCGATGTTTTTCAGAACGGCCGAGAGACTCTCGGGATTCTCGATATTCGCGGCGTAGGCATACACTGCGCGCGCCAGGGCCTGCTGCTGCTGCCCTTGTTCCTGGTGCGCCATATTGAAGACGTTCTTGAGTTCCGGGTGCGCCTCGAACATGCGTTTATAGAAACGCTGGATGATGGCGTATCCGTGTTCCGCCAGCACCGGGGCGGTGGATTTGACGATGTCCTTGGTCTTCTGGGTGAGCATTGCATCGTTCCTTCGAAGATTGGCAACAGGTGTGAACCACACCCGTTCAAAGTCTATACCTCACCCGGCTTCGGGGGGGATGCGGCAACCCTTGTGCAGCCAGTCATGTACGCCGTAGCGAACTCGCGATCGCGCGCGTATCAGAGGGGCATTGGCTCACCCCCGAATGCTTCAAGCTCGCGCGCGAGGCTTTGCGCGGCCAGTTCGACCAGTGCGCGTCCCTTTTCCGGTGTCGCCTGTCCCGGGTCGGAACCGATGCGCCCGTCCGGGAACCGCGCACGAAAGTCGAGCGCCTCCCGGATGGGACCCGATGGGGCGATTTGGGGTGTATAGCGGGCCGACTTCACGGCGGCGGGGAAGGCCCACTGTGTAATGGCAATCTCGGAAGGCGTGGCGTGAGAGCCATGGCCGGTCGGGAACTGCTCGCGCGCGAGCTCGTTGACGCCTGCCAGGTCCCACCAGTTGCACAGCTTCAGTGCGAATCCGGCGCGGCGCCGGGAAAAACTGGCTTCGGCATAGATCTCGGAGAACGCGGCCTCGATGGAGGCCACATTGCCGCCATGGCCGTTGAGGAACAGGATTTTCTCGAATCCGTGCCCCACCAGTGAGCGGGTCCAGTCACCGATCGCGGCAATGAAGGTCGACGGGCGCAGCGAGATGGTGCCGGGAAAGCCGAGGTGATGCTGGGCCATGCCAATGTTGAACGTCGGCGCCACCAGGATATCGGCTGTCTTTTCCGCCTCGCGCGCAATGATCTCCGGGCAAAGCCAGTCGGTGCCAAGAAGCCCCGTTGGCCCGTGCTGCTCGTTGGAACCGATTGGCACGACAATCACGCGGCTGCGCTTGAGAAACTGTTCGACTTCGGCCCAGGTGGATAGATGTAAAAGCATGGTTGCTCCTTCTTTCGTGTGTTCCTCTCGGAACCTTGTATGTGGTTTGCAGTGGACTACCGGCGCTCAGGCAACTTGTTGGCGAGGAGGATCAGCGAGGCGATCAGCGGCATCAACGCCATGACCAGCACGCCAGGATGCAGGCTGCCGGTCGCGGTCTTGGCCCACCCGATGATGGCCGGGCCCCAGAAGCCGCCGGACAAGCCGATCGTGTTGATCAGCGCAATGCCGCCGGCTGCCGCCGGGCCCTTGATGTACTCGGCCGGCATGGCCCAGAACACCGTGTAAGTCATCCAGAGCGCGGTGGTGCCGAGCGTAAGCAGGACAAGCGACAGACCGAGATTGCCGTCTGCGAGTGCCGACCCGGCGAGCAACAGGGCAGCGAAGAAGGCGGGCACTGCGCTGTGATATCGGCGCTCGCCCTTTTGATCGGAGCGGCGCCCCATGTAGTACATGCYGAATGCGGCGCCAAGGTATGGCAATGCGGTGTACCAGCCGAGCTGCACGGTATCGGCCACGCCCTGCGCCCTGATCAGGGTCGGGAGCCAGAAGCTCATGGCATAGATGGCCGCGATAATGCAGAAGTACGCAAGGGCGAGCACATAGACCCTCGCATCCCGTGCCACCGCCATGAACGAGTGCTTGTGCGCGACGGATACCCCGAGCTCAGCTGCCAGAAAACGTTTTTCCTGGTCCGTCAGCCAGGCCGCATCCGCGGGGCGGTTCGGCACGAGCGACAGTGCAAGGAACCCCAGCAATACGCAGGGGATGGCCTCGATCAAGAACATCCACTGCCAGCCGGCGAGGCCGGCGGTGCCGGACATGGTGGTTATCAGCCACGCCGAAGCGGGTCCTCCGACAATGCCGCCGATCGGTCCCGCCAGGAAGACGATCGCGATGGCGCGCCCCATGCGCTGCGGTCCGTACCAGCACGACAGGTAGTAGATCATGCCCGGGGCAAAGCCTGCCTCAAAGATGCCGAGCAGGAAGCGCATGGCATAGAACGTTGGCACATCACGCACGAAGAGCATGCAGGCGGACGTGATGCCCCACAGCACGAGGATCCGGCTGAACGTCTTGCGCGCGCCCACGCGAGGCAGCAGCAGGTTGCTTGGCAGCTCGAACAGTACATAGCCGAGAAAGAAGATGCCTGCACCCACGCCGTAAGCGGCGTCGGAGAAGCCGAGGTCGCTTTGCATCTGCAGTTTGGCAAAGCCGATGTTGACCCGGTCGAGATAGGCAAACAGGTAACAGATCAGGAGGAACGGCAGCAGGCGCCAGTTGATCTTGTTGTAGAGCGTCGAAGTGTCGTCGACGGCGCTTTCGTTCGGAATGACTAACATGCCGGTCTCCAGTGCGTTGTGTTTGATGCCGCTTATCCAGTCCGCCGATGGTGACAGAGCCGGGGGTTCCGACCAACAGTAAGCGGGCTCACGCTTCGTTCTAATCTGAGCAACGCAACCCATCCGTATCGCATGGTGAAGATGGCCGGAGTCAGGCCCGGTCGTCATGGCGGGGGATGGCCGGGCAGGCGCGATGAAGTTCATGTATGGTTGCCTCCTGCCCATCACATTGGCTCAATTGTGTTTCGACATGCGAGAGATCAATCAGCTGCGATTACGATACTTCCGTGAGGTTCTGGCGCACGGCACCATTCGCGGGGCGGCGGACAGCCTCAATACGTCACCCTCCGTGATCACTCGACAGATCAGGCTGCTTGAAGAAGAACTGGGCGCTACGCTGTTCGAACGCCAGTCGCGCGGTGTGAAACCGACGGAGGCGGCCGCGCATCTGCTCGAGTTCTGGCGCGGCTACCGTTCGCATCAGGAGAATCTCGAGGACCAGCTGCACGCGCTGAAGGGATTGCAGCAGGGCAAGGTCCAGGTGGCCATGAGCGAGGGCTATGTCGATGCGCTCGTCAACGAAGTCCTTGCGCCRTTTTGCGCGCGGTACCCGATGCTGGATATCAGCATGGAGATCCTGCCAGTCGACGATGTCCTGAACGAAGTCGCTGAAAGCCGCGCCCACATCGGCCTTGCCTACAATCCACCGCCTCACCCGCGCATCGAGTACCGTGCCAGTTCTCCGCAGCCCGTGGTGCTGCTGGTTCGTCCCGATCACCCGCTGGCGTTGCGCGGCGGCGAAGCCAGCATCCGCGATGTGCTGTCATACCCGCTCGCGCTGATGCCGGAGTCCTTTGGCATCGGGCACGCCGCGAAGATGCTGGAGTTCGCGGAGAACATAAAGATCCGCCCGACGCTCGTCACCAACTCGTTGACGGCGCTGAAGCAATTTGTCGCCTATGAGAACTTCATTACGCTGATCGGAGAATTCGCGGCGTATCGCGAGATCGCTGCCGGGAGCCTGGTCACCGTACCGATCAATCATCCATTGCTCAGGGGCACCCAGGCGCGGTTGCTTGTGAAGACCGGCCGGCCCCTGCCTGCTGCGGCATCCGAGTTCCTTGAGCACATTACGCGCCGCATGTCGATGTTTGCCGCCAGCCGGAAGGCATCGGACAAGCAGTAGCCGGCGGAGCCGGCAAGGCAGATTCCCTTGACGGAAACGGTTATCCGAAAGTGAAGACGAAGGCCTGGACGCCCGGGTCCAGGAAACGGATGTCGAAGGTGTGCTCGCCGACCTTTCCCGGCTGGCGAACGAGTTGGTAGAGCCTGGTCTGCGTGACGGTGCCGTTGCCATCCGGGTCGGTATCGGTACCGTGGCTGGCACCGGGCGCCTTGCCGTCGACCAAGACACGGAAGCGCACCGGCGTGCCGTCGGCGCCGGGGCCGAGCACGAGGTGCAGGTCACGCGCGCGGAAGCGGTAGGCGATGCCGCCGCCGGCGCGGTTGAGCGTGGCTTGTTCGGCGTCCACGGTCCAGTTGCCGCTCAGGCCCCAGCTATTCAGGCGCGGCTCGGCGATCGTGTAGTCGCGTGCGGTGCCGGCGCGCAGGCCCTCGGGCGACGCGAAGCCGGATGCCTGCTGGTAGCCGATATAGGTCTCCCGCGAGCGCACGTTGTCCAGGTCTGGCGCCGCTTGCGCACCGGACGTGTCGAATTTGACCGGCGCGGTGCCGGCCTTTTGCGCACCGGCTTCCTTCAGCAAAGCCTGAATGACAGCCTCGGACTGTTCATAGCCGCCCTCGCCGAACTGGTGGTGGCGAATCTGCCCGCTGGCATCGATGAAGTACAGCGCCGGCCAGTAGCTGTTGCCGAACGCCCGCCAGATCCGGAAGTCGCCGTCCACCGCGACCGGGTAGCGGATCTTGAATTGCTCCACGGCCCGGCGCACGTTGCCGACACGCTTCTCGAAGGCAAACTCGGGCGTATGCACGCCGATGACCACCAGCCCCTGGTCCTTGTATTTTTCCGCCCAGGCGCGGATATAGGGGAGCGTGCGAATGCAGTTGATGCAGGAGTACGTCCAGAAATCCACCAGGACGCAGCATGAGGCAACGGAAAGGAAGCTGGCGGCGATTCCGCTGATCCCGGTTCCCGCCATCACGCTGGATGGCACGGCCGATGGCGTCGTCCCGGCAACCGACGGCAAAGCCAGCGCCGCACGGTTTGCCGGGCCGCGCATTCATCGGCAGATTCCGGGTGTCGGCCACAACTTGCCGCAGGAAGCACCCGAGGCCTTTGCCGACGCGGTGACAGAACTCGTGCGCGGCGGCAGATGGCGCACGTGAGTGGCGCGCGAAGGCAGGCGGCATTGGACTGACTGGCGCACGAGATGTCCGCCCCGCCCACGCGGGCCGGGCGGCGTTCAATGGCGCCCTGGCGTGCTCTAGTGACCAGCGCTCTGCCCGCCGTCGACATGCAGGATTTCGCCAGTTACGAAGGGCGCCGAATCCAGATACAGGATGGCGTCCACGATATCGCTCATCTCGCCCATACGGCCTACCGGATGGAGTGCCCCGAGCGCGGCATGGGTTTCCGGCGGGTGCATCGAGGACTTGATGATTCCCGGCGAGACGGCATTCGCGCGAATGCCACTCTTGGCGTATTCGATGGCGAGCGATTTCGTGGCCGCGTTCAGTCCGCCCTTGGTCAGCGATGCCAGTACAGAAGGCACGCCGTTGATGGCGTGGTCGACCAGGCTGGTGGTGACGCTGATCACGTGGCCGCTCGACCTCTTCTCCATTTCGGCGATGGCGAGCTGCGTGATGTAGAAGAAGCCCGCGAGGTTCACGCCCGTTTTCGCCGCGTAGTCTTCGGCGGTGTACTGGGTAAAGGGCTTCGCGATGAAGATGCCGGCGTTGTTGACCAGCGTGTCGATGCGGCCGAAGCGTGCCACGGCTTCGGCGATGACGCGCCGGGCGGTGGCCGGATCGGCGATGTCGCCTGCGACCGTCAGGATGTTGTCATCATCCGATGGCTTGATGGATCGCGCCGTTGCAACAACGCGGTAGTCGCGCTTGCGGAAAGCCTTGACCACCTCTGCGCCAATACCTTGCGATGCACCAGTAACGACGACGACTTTTTGCGATGTGCTCATGATAAACCTCGATACAAGTTGATTCGGCTCTCTTGCCGATCGGGCCGGCGGCACCGATTGGTCCTAAATCTAGTTGAATCGATGCTGAGTTCGAATACCCGCCATGGACAAAGAGTCTTGCCTGACGGGAACAAATCAGGCGCAAAGCCAGTGCCCGCACCGATCTGTCCGTCTGTTGAGCGTGCGGGAACGCCGGCGCACCGGCTCGACAGTCTCACGGGCCGGGAGATGGCAGGAACGGCGGCGCGCAAGGGGTGCGCCACATGCCGTGCGCCTTGCGATTGCCAACGCGGATAGCAGGCATCGGGAACTGCGGATGCCACGTTGGCCGGAAGCCCGGCGCATTTCGATTTACACCATGTAACAACCCATGTGCTGTGCGGCGGGCTAATCGGCGGACCGATTGAACCTATATTTTCCGCACGGACGACGGGTAGTCATCCGCTTCGTTGGAAATGCGGCACCCCGCTCATGTGAGGAATCAGTGCGTGCCGCGCAGCTCCGACCGGGCCCCCGGCGCGATGCCATCGTCGGACCTGCCACCCAACCCGGACACATCCCAGATACAAGTAATTCGTATCCTGGAAATCAAAGCCAACCTCAAAAAAGGGGAATTAAGCATGTCTGAAGAGATTAACCCTGACCGTCGTCGCTTCCTTGGTGCCGCGGCTGTCGGAATCGGTGCCTTGGAGTTGGGCCTGACCGGACTCGCTCGTGCGCAGTCGAGTCCTGCCGGGCAGTCTGTTCCAGTCGCCGCCTCGGCGACGTCCGGTGCGTCGTTCGGCAACCTCAGGCAGATCGAAGCCGGTGTTCTCAGCGTCGGCTATGCCGAGGTTGGACCGCACGATGGTCCCGTCGTTATCCTGCTGCACGGCTGGCCGTACGACATTCACAGTTACGTCGATGTGGCCCCGCATCTGGCAGCCGCTGGCTACCGGGTCATTGTTCCGCATACGCGCGGTCACGGCACGACGCGGTTTCTCTCCGACAAGACATTCCGCAATGGCCAGCAATCGGCAGTTGCGCTCGACACCATTGCATTGATGGACGCACTCAGGATCGACAAKGCGGTTCTCGCCGGATACGACTGGGGATCGCGGACGGCTTGTGTCATCGCAGCGCTGTGGCCGGAGCGTTGCAAAGCCATTGTTTCCGCCAATGGCTACATCATCAATAACCTTGAGTTCAACAAGCGCCCGTTGCCGCCGAACGCCGAGCACGCATGGTGGTATCAGTTCTACTTCGCTACGGAACGCGGCAAGGCCGGCCTCGAGGCTAACCGGCGTGATTTCGCCAAGGTTATCTGGAAGGAGAATTCCCCTAAGTGGAACTTTGATGATGCAACGTTCGACCGTACGGCGGCGTCCTTCGACAACCCGGACTATGTGGCGATTGTGATTCACAACTACCGTTGGCGACTCAGTCTTGCCGGGGGCGAGCCCCAATACGACAGTATCGAGAAGCGCCTGGCCACAGGCCCGGCGATCACGGTGCCGGCGATCACGATCGACGGAGATTCGAACGGCGTCGCACCGGCTACGGATGGTAGTACTTACGCGAAAAGGTTCACAGGCAAGTACGCGCATCGGATTGTCAAAGGTGCGGGCCACAACCTTCCACAGGAAGCGCCAAAGGCCTTTGCGGATGCCGTAATCGAAGTCGCCCGCTACTAGCGGGCGCGGGTCGGGGGACGTTCCGGATCGCCTGTGCCGGGACGGTCCCTCTCGTGGATCGGCGCGGCCCCCGCGTCGATCTGTTTTTCCGGGGGGCGGCGGTTGCTGGCGTGATCCGGGCTTGCACAGGGTTATTTGCGATCGGAAAGGAGCTTCTGTATGGCCGCTTCCGTTTCCTCGTAGTGTCCTTCGCCAAAATGCTGGTAGACGATCTTGCCGCTGGCATCGACAAGATAGAGGGCGGGCCAGTATTGGTTCCTGTAGGCGTCCCAGATGACATACGCGTTGTCCTGCACGACCGGATACCGGATGTCGAGGCGCTTGAGAGCAGCCTGTCCGTTCGAGGTCGATTTCTCGAACGGGTACTCGGGCGTATGCACGCCGACCACCATCAGCCCATTGTCCCGGTATTTGTCGTACCACTGCTTGACGTGCGGGAGCGTGTTGATGCAGTTGATGCAGGTGTAGGTCCAGAAATCGACAAGCACCACCTTGCCGCGCAGTGCGGAGATTGTCAGCGGCTCGGTGTTCAGCCACTTCGCGTTGGCGGGAAACWCCGGCGCCTTGCCATGGTCGGCAGGCGAGGGGGCTATCGCACTGCCGTGTGTTGCTGCGAGTAGGGATACGGCTGCGATACAGGCACGAATCGAGCGGTGCATGAGTCAGACTCCGAGGTGGATTGAGGGGAAAGAGTTGGTCAGCCAGGCTACGGCAATCACGTCATACTGGAAGTACATGGCAACGGCGGTTGCGGCGACAATCGCGCCAAAGCCGCGCTGCAAATGATGTGCATGGCGGGCGACCTTGCGGCCGCGGGTGGTCACGAACCGGCCGCCGTAGGCAATGGCCAGCATGGGAATCGCGGCGCCCGCGGCGAACAGCGTGAGGAGCTTTGCGGCACGCCCCAGGTCCTGCGCCCTGGCGACCAGTGCGAGGATGGAAGCCAGTACCGGCCCCGCGCACGGCGTCCAGACCACGCCCAGCGTCGTACCTAGCACGAAGCCGCCAACCATGCCATTGCCTGCCCGGGCACCGACGCCGGCAAGGCGGTCGATCACGGCGCCAAACGGCGTCATGAGCCGGTCGAATAGCCGCGGCCAGATTCGAGCGAGCCCGGATGCGAACAGAATCAGGATGGAGACATCCCGGATCAGGCCGTGCACGTCACCGAGAGAGCTCGAAAGTGCACTGAATGCAATGCCCACCGAGGAGAACGCGGTGACGAACCCCAATGCGATTGACAGCGGACGCAGAGGATTTTGCTCGCCGATGGACGTGCTCACCACCATCGGCAGCACGGGAAGCACGCATGGGGACGCGATCGTCAGCACGCCGGCCGAAAATGCCAGTATGAGTTCGATCATGGCCGGCTCCGGCAAAGCCCCGGCAAGGCGCGCCCGGTGATTTCCGCTCTGCGGCGCCGCTGCGGTAAATGGGGTAGGGTGGCGGTTGTTGAAGTCACGAATGCCTCCGGTGTTGACGCGATGGCGCTATTGCAACGCTCGCGCGTATGCCGGATGTTTCGGGAAACGGCCGGAAATGAAATGTTTCTTGTCCGCGGGCGGTCCAGATACATGACGATACAAAGCGCCACGGAGGCAACGGCACAATGGCATCAAGGCGCGGGCTGCGCGCCGCGATCCTGGAGGGGAAACGAAAATGAAGCGTTCACTGCTGCTCGCCACGATGATCTTGTCCGCACTCGCGTATGAGCTTCGCGCAGGTGCGACCTGCCGATGGGCTTTCTCCAGACCGCCTGTTCTGCGCCTGACGGGCGCCGCACGGCGACGGCGTGTTCGCCCTGTGACCGGCAACCACCCTGCCAATCTGACGGTGCGCCATGACGCAGCCTGACCATATCCTTATCGTGGACGACGACCGGGAGATCCGTACGCTGGCGGCCGAGTATCTCGAACGCAGCGGGATGCGTGTGACCCTTGCGGCGAACGGACGCGAGATGCGCGCGGCCTTGGACAAGGGCGCGGTGGATCTCGTCGTGCTGGACCTGATGCTTCCCGGCGAAGACGGACTGACGTTGTGCCGGGACTTGCGCGCAAGCGAACGCAAGAACATGCCAGTGCTGATGCTTACTGCCCGCAACGAGGAGGCCGATCGTATCCTGGGGCTTGAGATGGGCGCGGACGACTACCTCGTCAAGCCATTCGCGGCGCGCGAACTGCTGGCCAGGATACGTTCGGTGCTGCGGCGCACGCGCATGCTGCCCCCCAACCTGCAGATCACCGAAGCGGCTACCGTGCTGGCTTTCGGCCCCTGGCGGCTGGATACGACCGCGCGGCACCTGCTCGACGATAACGACGTCATCGTCGCCCTCAGCGGCGCGGAGTACCGGCTACTGCGGGTCTTCCTCGACCATCCGCAGCGCGTGCTGAACCGGGACCAACTGCTCAACCTGACGCAGGGACGCGAAGCCGAACTGTTCGAGCGCTCCATCGACCTGATGGTGAGCCGCCTGCGGCAGCGTCTGCGCGACGATGCCAAGGAGCCCCGCTATATCAAGACGGTGCGCAGCGAGGGCTATGTGTTCGCGGCGATGGTGGAGATTCGGGAGGCGCGCACATGAGCCGCCCGGACGGGATCCTGCGAGGATGGCCGCGCACGTTGTTTGCTCGCCTGATGGTGATACTGCTGATCGGCCTCGTGCTGGCGCAAGGGCTTGCCTTCAGCCTCGTGCTGCGGGAGCGTTCGCAGGTCGCCGACAGGTTGATGCTGGGCAACCTCGGGCGCGATGTGGCCAGTTCCGTTGCCATCCTGGACATGATGCCGGCGGATAAGCGGCCGGCCTGGCTCGATCGGCTGGGGCGCCGAAACTACAGCTATCTGCTCAACGCCGGCACGGCCGGCGGCGACCCGCCAGCCTTGCAACTATCCCAGGAAGCCGTCGCGACGATCGCAGAGGCACTGGGGGAGCGTTACGATGTGACGGCAAATACACTGTCTGCAGATGGGGCGCAATTCCAGGTGCATTTGCGCCTGAGCGACGGCAGTCCGCTCACCATTGATGTCCATCCGGCGCCAACGGGATTGTCGGCCTGGTTGCCGGTGCTCCTGTGCGTTCAACTGGCGCTGCTGGCAGGCTGCGCTTGGATCGCCGTGCGCCTGGTAACGCGGCCGCTGAAGCAACTGGCGGCAGCCGCGGAGAATCTGGGGCCCGATCTGAAGGCCGACCTTATCCCCGAGCGCGGGCCGGCCGAGGTCGTACACGCCGCGGCGGCCTTCAACGCCATGCAGCAGCGCATCGCCGGGTATCTCGCCGAGCGCGTGCAAATTCTCGCGGCGATCTCCCACGACTTGCAGACGCCCATCACGCGAATGCGGTTGCGCCTGGACTTGATGGAGAGATCCGAGACGCAGGACAAGCTTTACAGCGATCTTCGCGCGATGGAGCATCTGGTCCGCGAGGGTGTCGCCTATGCGCGCACGCTGCATGGCAGCGCGGAAGCGCTGGCCCGCGTGGACCTCGATGCACTGCTGGACAGCCTGGCTTGTGACTATCGGGACGGTGGGCATGCGATTACCCTGGACGGCAAGGTCGGCGCACCGGTACTGACGCGCCCACAGGCGCTGCGTCGCATCCTGACGAACCTCGTGGACAACGCGCTCAAGTTCGGCGGCGACGTGGATATTGCTGTGTTCCGGGAGGCGGAAGGCAGTCTTGCCATTGCAGTGCGGGATCGCGGTCCCGGCATTCCCGAAGCCGAGCTTGAACGGGTCATGCAGCCGTTCTATCGCCTCGAGACGTCCCGGAACAGGGGGACGGGCGGTACGGGCCTGGGGTTGGCGATTGCGCAGCAACTGGCGCAGGCCCTTGGCGGGCGGCTCATACTCTCCAATCGGCAAGAGGGCGGCCTTCAGGCCAGGCTCACCCTGCCTGCACAGGCATAGCGGGCTGTTCCGGCGCGCGGCGCCTCGTTTCCAGCGACGGCAGGCTGGGTGGGCTGCACGTCGCGTTTAGCGTTTAGCGGTTGGCGTTTGGTGTCTGGTGTTTGGCATGAAGCACTTCGTGCCGCGTCCCGACAAGGTGCGGTCCGTGCCGTCCTCCGGTCCGGGTCCAGTCTCTCCGCCCTCGGCCGCCGTTTCTTCATTCCCTCCTCCTCGCTGCCGCGACGGACGATTTTGTATTCGTTTGTATCGCTTGCCCAGTGCGATACGTGTGCTCACAGTGCCACGGCGAAATCGCTACGGGCCAGATACATCGGTCGCCTTAAATGCTTCCTGTAGCGCGGCGGCGGCAACCAAGACCAGATCATCCCGCCCGCGCCGCAACACCGTCCGCGCCGGACACCGGCGCAACTGCCCTACACGAACCTGGATAAGCATCATGAAAATCATCAACGTCACAATCTTTGCCAAGCGCCTTGTCTCGATCGTTGCCCTTTTGGCCGCCGCCGGTGGGGTACAGACTGTGTCCGCAGCCGAGCTGGCTTCGGATCATGGCGCTGGCCCAAGCGCAGCCGCCGCGCGCAGCGTAGAGCGGGACCCGTTCACTGACGGCGCGCGTAGTGGCGAGCGTGACGTCTACACGGATGGCGCCCGTTATGTCGATGGCACCGCGCGATTCGTCGCGGGCCTGGATCGCGTTGGCGTCTCCGCTTCGCCCGCCCGCGGCTCAGATGCCGCTGCCGACAGCGCTGCCATGCTCGCCCGCATCAGCAACCGTGACGGCTATACCGAAAGCGAACACGCTGCAGATCCCCGCTTGGCCGCATAGCACGTCCCGTCACTCCGATGACCGCCCGGATTGATCGCATACGATTGATAAACAGCCTTTTAAATTTCCAGTAAGAAATCCATCATGACCCAACTCGAAAATGTACTCTACACCGGCAAAACCCACACCTCCTCCGGTGGGCGGAACGGCACGTCCCGCAGCTCTGATGGCCGCCTGGACATTCAGCTCTCGTCTCCCGGCACCGCCGGCAGCGGCACCAATCCGGAGCAGCTGTTTGCCGCTGGCTGGTCGGCCTGTTTTATCGGTGCGATCGGGATCGCGGCTGGCAAAATGAAGGTCACTCTCCCGGCCGACCTGGCCATCGACGCGGAAGTGGACCTGGGCACAGCCGGCGGCGCCTACTTCCTTCAAGCGCGTCTCAATGTCAGCCTCCCGGGTCTGGAGCACGAAGTCGCCCAGGCGCTGGTGGACGCCGCGCACCAGACGTGCCCGTACTCCAAAGCCACAAGCGGCAACATCAACGTCGTGATCAACCTGGTCTGAGCCAGCGTTTTCATAAATCCGGCCTGCCCGTGCTTATCGGGCAGGCAACCTTTCCACATCCTCTTGAACTCGCACCAGAACGCTCGACTTCCAGATGATTCGAAATCGAGCGGGCTTGTTGGAACCCGGTTCCAGGCAAAACCCTATGCGTTACGCGCGGACGAAATTCTTGTCCATGGAATAGACCGGCCTGCGTGACCCTGGCGGCGCTGGAAGGGATAACGCAACCGATCGGAGACTGGCGCGCGGGCGCCGTGTGGGGCCTCAGCCATGCAAGACCCGTGAGGCGTCAAGTTACTGTGGCCGGCGAAGTCCTGGACGCGAGGGTGAAGGCCACTCGGATTTATTCCGTCGTGTAGCAAGTGATGTTCCACGTCGGCGGCTTATCGGGGCGGCACCGGAGCCTATAGTTTAGCCAAAGCGGAATGCCGATCGTCTACATCATATGTCCGGCATGGAGGATCGGATTCCGCATCCGCGGCAAGGCGGTTCCCGTTGTTGAACAATGAAAGCGGTGGCATCTACGGCCGCCATGCCGAGCCAATCAATTAATCAATCATTCTTGAGATGTCTTTGTTCAGCCGTAACCATTGAGGAGCCGAAATGTCCGTGGAATCCAAACTCGCAGATCTTGGCCTTGCGCTGCCGCAGCCGCCGCAGCCCCTGGGCAGCTACACCGCGACCAGTGAAGCAGGCGACCTTCTTTTTATATCGGGGCAACTCCCGCTTCGGGAGGGCCGCGTCATTTTTCAAGGGCGCGTTGGCGAAGTCCTGACCGTGGAGCAAGGCAAGCAGGCGGCTGAACTGGCCGCTTTGAACGTTCTGGCGCAAATCAGGCACTACCTTGGCGGATTTGAGCGGCTGGATCATATCGTGCGCGTCGAAGGCCATGTGAGCAGTGCCGAGGGCTATTTCGATCAACCCGCGGTGATCAACGGCGCCTCGGATTTGTTTGCCGCCGTGCTGGGTGAAAAGGCCGGCCATGCACGTTCGGCGTTCTCGCATAACCAGCTGCCTGCCAACGCCGCTGTCGTGCTGGTAGTCATCGCGAAGATAAGGCCGGCGCAGTAGCTCAGTGCGCGAACTTCTCCACCAGGAAATCGACGAAGGTTCGCACGCGCAGCGACAAATGGCGCGCGTGCGGGTAGAGCAGGATGAACGGCCGGGTGGCCCCGCCATACTCCGGCAACACCTCCACCAGATTCCCCTCGCGCAGGTCAGACTCCACCACGAATCGATAGGTCTGAAACAATCCCGCTCCTGCGCGCGCCAGCGTAGCGCCGCCGAGCACGTCCTCGGAGCATCCGTAGCTTCCCGTTGTCGCGATGTCGATGTGTTTCCCTTCATGACTGAAGGTCCAGGCCAACCGCCGTCCACTGCTGGGAATATCGAACTGAATGCACTCGTGCGTGTGCAACTCGTCAAGCGTAGTCGGTTTGCCCGCGCGCTTGAGATAGCCCGGCGTAGCGACGACCACGAGTTCCGCGTCCTCCAGTTTCCTGGCGATGAGCGTGGAGTCCTCGGGCGCCTTGCCACGGACCGACAGATCGTAGACGTCGTCTGCGAATTCGACGTTGCGATTGCTGATATGGGTTTCGACGGAAACATCGGGGAAGCGCCGATGGAATTCCGGCAGCACCGGTAGCACCCGGTAGTGCGCATATGGGGTTGGCAGGCTGATGCGCAGCAGACCTGCCGGACTCCCGTGTTGACCGCTCACTTGCCGCTCGGCATCGACCAGTTGCGCCAGCGCGTTGCGAGATTGCTCGAAATAGATCCGGCCTTCATCCGTCAACCTTATCTGGCGTGTCGTCCTGACAAAGAGGCGTACACCCAGACGCGATTCCAGGCGGGAAACGGAGCGGCTTACTGCTGCCGGCGTCACGCTGGTGGCAATCGCTGCTGCCGTAAAACTGCTGAGTTCTGCGGCGAGACAGAAGAGCTCGATGCTGCCGAGCTGAAGGTCATCGAATTTGCGTTTCATCGTTTTGCGGGCATGTAACGACTGTTATGTCGCGAGGGGCGTTTATCGGTGCCGGCCCATCCAATAGATTGGAGTCCCCGGGCTGGACACGCATTGCAATCAGCCCTTCATTCAGGAGAACTCGATGCAGTTGATCTACGTTGGCGACCCGATGTGTTCGTGGTGTTACGGATTTGGAAATATTTTGACGGAACTCACG
>NZ_JBFTLX010000099.1:0-32611 GCF_056396665.1 Cupriavidus sp. 05T313
GCTTTTGACTTCAAAGCTCCGATAGAAAAAAATATTGCTACGAACATGCTACGGAATTGATTAATTTTATAGCTTTTTGTACTTAATAAGCCACCCCATTTTTGCTTATTTTTTAAGCATGCTACGAGCATTTCCCGAACAAGGCGAAAGCATGAGAAAAACCGATTCGATTTACGTAGAGATTTGCATAAATCCCGACGACGGCCCCTTGCATAAAAGGCTAAAACAGTATCCAAGCCATGCTGGGAGCCGCCAGCGCGCGCAATATGCGAAGTCGCTTCTCATTCGGGCCTTCGAGATGCTGGAGAAAGCTCAATACGGCACCGTTTCGACGGCGTATTCGCCAGTTGCGCAGCGCCAAGGCGAGTCCAAAATCGGGAAGCACGATTTCTAAGGAGCAGCTTTATGTCGAGTCACAACGCCGCCCGATTCGCGGTAGGAATGGATGTTGGCTTCGGGAACCTCAAGCAGTGTTGGGGCGATGGCGAGCTGGTGTACCCAGCGCGCACCAAACCGGAAGGCACTGGCTCAACGGCCGACGCCCATCGTCTGCACCGCAAAGAGCACAGCCTGGACGAGGTGCGCGTCACTGTCGACGGCCAATACTACCTAGTCGGCCCAGACACGCACCTGCATGCCCTGGAGCCGATGATCGCCGACGACTATTGCAGCCGCCCTGAATACAAAGCCCAGGTAATCGGCGGCCTGCACTACATGTTTTTGAAGACCGGTATCCTCCGTCGAACCATCCCGGTTCTAATCCTCGGCCTGCCGATCTCTACCTTCAAGCTCCATCGCGACCAGCTGCAGGAGCAATATCAGCACAAGGCACTTTCCGTTCCAGTCCCCGCTCCGCTCCAGGGTACGTATGGACGGGAGGTGTCGGTCCGGATCGAGGAAGTGAGCATCCTGCCGCAACCCGTCGGCAGCCTGGTCGCCTGGGCTGTGGACGAAGGACAAGACCGCAGACGCGAGATTGAGGATGACCGCAACAACCTTACGATCGATCCAGGCGCACGAACATTCGACTGGTATGCGTCGCGAGGGACTAAACCGGTCTACGATGAATCCGGCGCCATTTCAGGTGGCGTGACATCGATCGTCTACTCGCTCGCCGATCACATGACCAAGGYGCTGGGAACCTACATTGATTATCGGACCGCCGAGCTGTGCCTGTCACGCCAGCAGTTGTCCTTGGTGGGTCTGGGCAATGTCGATATGCAGCCATTCCATGCGCGAGCCAAGGAACTCGTCGAGGAGATGGTTGACCGCTTCATGAACCGGGTTAAGTCGTCTGCGTTCGACAACGTGCTTCTCACCGGGGGCGGTCTGGGTCTGTTCGAGGAAGCGCTTCGCAAGCGCTTTCCGGCCGCCGACATCCGGAAGGTCTCGAACCCGATCATGGCGAATGCGCGCGGCTATTACTGCTGGGGCGTCTCCTCTTAGGCGAGACTCTATCGGCTTGTCCGGCCCGCCCCCCGCACTCAGGGGCGGGATCGCTTCCCCGCCCCATTCCGCTGTTCACCGTGAACACTTCTGGCCTCTCTAAGTCGTTGTTTTTATTGGCAGAAATGGGAATTCTGGAAAATATTTAGCTAGCTCTTTACCGGAATTCAACATCGTCGGACGGCGCCGCCTAGGTGTCGCTACGCGACAGGCCGAATTGGATGGTGATCGCGCCGACCACATTGGCGTGCTCCTCGAAGCCGCACTCCACCGAATCGCGCGGTTGGCTCCGCGGCCCGCTCGAATTTGCCCGCGCGGGCAAATTCGTGGCCGATCAAGCCATTGATTTATAAAGAGAAATTAACAACTTGTGGCGAAAAATCGGGACCATTTTGGCCGATTATGCTCTCTCGGCTAGCCCCGAATGCTCTATCTCGTTGGCGAATTCCGGCAAATAATTGGCCATCCATTTGCCGGAATTGCTTCCAAACTCGCCGGTGCCAGGCTGAGAGCAGCCGCGTTTTCCACACCTTTCGGCCTCAGTGCTGCGCGCGGTTCCGCATAGACTATCCGGATGCCATCTCCATTCCCTCCCATCCCTCCGCTCGATCACTACTACACGGTTGCACAGCTTCTTGAGCGCGGCTGGAACAAGTCGCTTATCCAGCGCCTCCTTGGTGCCGCCGACGAGGCATATCGCCTGAGCGAGACCAGCTCGGGCCGCCCCTCCCTCCTCTACGGGCGCTACCGCGTCCTGCAGGTTGAGGCATCGGATGCATTCGCCCAGGCCAAGGAAGCAGCCCGCCAGCGCGCCGCCAATGTCATTCCAGCGCTCGAGCGCAAGCGCGCGCAAATCATGGAGGTGTCCGAGCAGACGGCCATCGAAGTACCCGTCGTCGAGATGGAGCAGCTGCTTATCGGCCGGTCGTACCTGCTATCGGACGAGGAGGCTGCCGTGGAGGCGCTGATGCGCAGGATGCGCATATTCGAGTACGAAATCGATCTCTATCATTGGCACGTTGGGATTCGAGAAGCACGGAAGGCGTTGCGCCTCCGCTTCCTCGATGCGATCCCTGAGAAGTATCCCGCGCTGCTGGCGGCATGCGAGGCACGAGCACTCACGGAAACGGGCGCGGCGGACGGGCAGCCCTTTGGCGGCTAAGCGAGTACCAAGCTTGCGCGCCTGGACTTAGCGCACCGCCCCAACCCAGCCGTCGACCGCGGCCTTAACCTTCGGCCAGTAGGCGTCTCGGTACTCCGGCGTCTCCGAATGGTAGGCGCCGACGGCCAGCCAAGAGTTGCCGTAGCGGTCGATCTTCTTCCTATATAGATAGGCCGCGACCATCACGTTCGTGCAGGGCACCATGAGTTGCGGCGGCGCGATGCCGAAACGCCGCAGCTCCGGCAGGTGCACGCTGTTTATCTGCATCGCACCGTAGTCTATTGAGCCATCCGAGTTGCGGCTAACGCTGTCCGCGCGAAAGCCGGATTCGACAAAGGCTATGCCGCGCAGAACATATGGGTTGACGCCATACCGCGCGGCGGCCTCGTCGAAACAAAAGGCTTGGGCCGGCCCGGCCGCAACGAGGAGAAGCGACGCGACCAGCTTCAACCAAAGGAGAGCGGGACGTCTTGGCCTGGCGCCCATCAGTTTGGACAAATCTGATAGGTCACGCCGCCCCAGGCCGACGCGTAGGGTCCTCCATCGTTCCATGCGCCCCATTGGGTCGCGACACCGCCCGGACGGAATCCTCGCGCAGCCATCACCGACACCATTGCGTTATACATCGATCCGCCCGGGGAGAGTTGCGGGTAGTTGGGCCAATCCGCTCGCCCGGCTATCGTCGCAATGACAATTTGGTCGCCACCCCACGCGTATCGCACGGTTACCGAAGCCGGCTCCGAGGAGAAGTCCGAAGCCCACCCGACGATACTAATGAACTGGGTGCCCGAGTAGTAGCACGCCGGTGGTGGCGGTGGTGGCGGCACGTACACCGGCGGCGGCTTATCGTTATAGCAGGTGCCAACACCAGGGACGTATGCGGAGCCGCCGCCTTGGTCGGTGGGCCAGTAGCCGTGGTTTTGGCAGGTGTCAGTAATCTTTGGTGTGCATCGAGCCACTCCTCCGACTGTCCTCCATTCGTAGCCGGGCTTGCAATCTGCAACTGTGATCGGCACCTCTGGAAGAGTAATGAGTTCCGCCCAGGCGGGCCTGAGGCAGGCAAGCGCCGCGGCAGCGGCAAGTATTAGGGGTCGCGACATGGAGATTCCTCACCGAATGTTCTCTGGTTGTCCCGCCGGATCTCTCCCCACAAGAATGTGGGAGACGGCTCTATCGCAGTATGGGTACATCCGGCCCACGCATCGCGCGTGAAAGAACTACAGAAGAATAGCGGATTCGATTGCTACGGAAGTGTGCAACCATTCTTCCCCACTTACGGGGGATGCTATGCCTCAAAGTGTGGTCGTCGAATCGGTGCATGCTAGAGTTGCACGGACAAATGTTCGCGATAAATTGAGGTTGTGCTTCAAAGCACCAACCCATCGGAAAGGTCAATCAATCATGCAAAAGACAATCCTCATTTTGTCCATCGTTGCTGCGCTGTCGGGGTGCGGTGGTGGTGGTAGTGAAGCCGTCAATACTCAGCCGTCGACCAGTTCCCCTACCACGCCCACAACACCTACAACCCCTGTTACGCCGGCAGTGCCCACGTCAGTTTCYCCGGCCACGAGCGTCCCTGCTCCGACGTATGCCGCCACTGATGAACGCTCCAAGCTGTTCGCGTTGCTCAATAACTACCGAGTGCAGATGGGTGTCGGGGCGCTCGCGCAGGATCCGCTCCTCGACATCGCGGCCCAAGCCCACTCCGACTATATCAATATGAACGGTATCTTGCTGGCACATGCCGAAGATCCGCTAAAGCCCGGCTACACCGGTGCGAATCCTCGTGACCGCGCAACGAAGGCAGGCGTCCCCGCATCCACTTGGGTAGCGGAGGATATCGGCGGCGGTGGTTCTGCAGCTTMATGCATCATCGGTCTAACGAACAGTGTCTATCACCTGCAATCACTAACTAGCAATGCTGAGTCAGTTGGACTTGGTTTCAAAACCGCTTGCGTGATTGAGCTTGGCACATTCACCGGACAAACTGGAGTGTCGACGAACAGCGGCACTCCAGTGGGAGGCGGTCAACAGATGTCAGCAACTGCCATTGCCTATTCGCCACTGGACGGAGAGACCATTGATCGGGCGCTGGGCGGTGAAACGCCGCAACCTGCACCGGACATCGCCAATCCCGGCCATCCAATTATGGTCCGGGTTCGCGCAGATCTCATCTCGGACGTGCTGAGTGTCGGGTCGTTCACGCTTGTGGATGGGAACGGGGCTTCGGTCCCCGGTCGAATTCTGATAGCTCCGAACGCGAAGTCGGCATCGGTTGGGTCAGCCGTGACCGACAGCGGGCTGAACCCTGGGGTTGCGTTTTTCATCCCCCTGACCCCGCTTGGCTCTGCAGTCACCTACACCGCGACGTTCAGCGGCGCGCGCAACGGCGTGCCGATCAGTAAGAGTTGGTCCTTTAAGACCTATCCCTAAAGCAAGTTCTGGATGGCCCGCTTCGGCGGGCCGTTTCTCGTAACCAGCGTAGCGCCATCTACAAAGGAGAGCGGGCACTGGGGCGACGCCACGCGTCGTGCGCTACCCCTCCCTGGCCCTACAGCCGAGGTCTCCCGCGCCAACGGATGAGTAAGCAAACTATCACGGCTATTGTCGGATTTATCCTGGCGATCACAGTAACAGCTTGCGGTAAGTCCACCGCGAACTCCCAGAATTTCGGCACAGCCATCAGCACGTATTTAGCGGAAAATGGAGAGCTCTGCCTCGGATTGAACAAGTGGCCGCTGGACATCAAGACAGAAGATTTCACCGACAGCGCCTGGCGCCGGCCTGGTAGCCCGGTAACGAAGATGGACGCTCTGGCCGCAGCCGGGCTTGTGGCCTATTCAGAGGAGACGGTGGACCTTCGCAGTTCCGATGGCCGGAGTCCTTACCTCCAGAAGATGCGTCGCTATAAACCAACTCCAGCAGCGAAGCCATTTTTCCGCACCGGCTCGCGCGGCCAAGGAATGGCGGACGCCGCCGATGGTGATCTATGTTACGGCAAAAGAAGTCTCCTAAATGTCACGAGATGGGAAGGCCCTGAGACTGTCCTTGGTACCCAGCGGGCGCTGGTCCATTACACCGCGAAAGTCGATCTCGCTCCATGGTCCAACTTGCCTGACGTTCAGGCCGCATTTCCCAAGCTCAAAGGGAGCGCTGCTGGCGAACGCGCTGAGATTCTCCCTGTTGTGCTTACGGACCGGGGCTGGATCGTCGCATTCTAGTATCCTCATATGCACGGATTGCGTTGGACGTGCGGCGCTTTGCGCACTAGTGAGGCCACGCCCGCAGCAATGGATCCAGAAGGCGCTAGGCGAGAGACGTGCTTTGAGGGAGGCTTCGAAGCCAGTTTTATCCCCCCAAAGCGGGATTAGATAGCTTCTCGAACAGCCCTATGCTGGAACAGTCGTTAAGCCCCCCCGACTTAGTCGACACACTCCGTGAAGTCGCCGATCCTAGCTAGGACGGCGACTCTTTTTTCCTTGCGTGTGCGATGGTGCCTTGTTGCCCTTCCGCCATAAAATCGACATGCCAGCCGGTCCGAATTTCCCTTGAGGAATTGAGAACGTTCGCCGCAGTGTTAACTGATGGGTCTCTGCTTAAACACGCGACCTTGCGCGTCATCGCTGAGCAAGAGGATCGTCGGCGCCGTCAGGAAGCGAAGGCACTTGAGCAACTAATGCAGCACGACTAGCACGTCAGCTCGTGCGCGAGAAATCGGCTAGGCAGGCCCGCGAGCGCTGGCCGCTGTTTTGGCCTCAAGGCGAGCGGATCGCTGGGACGAGGTAGCACCGGTTCTGCGCGGCTGCGACCATGTACCGGATGTGCCCGCCTAGCACGTGCCCTCATGGCGGGCGCAGAGCAGCCGACATGCCGCTGCCGACCTACACCGGCAGCCGTCGCCAGCGTCCGTCCCAGCAGCCAGGCATCCCTGCGCAGGCACCAGGCCGCAGCTCGATCTTTCCGCGATGCCGGAGGCCGCCGACGCCTGTCTGCACGACAGCAGCATAGTCCCCCTGCCAGGACCGGCGCCGAGCAGGCAGTCCGCCCCGCGGGCGTCGTCGGCGCCCGTCCCAGAGACCAAGCCGCCTCAGCCGTCCCGCTGCCCCGAAGGGCGCACCTGAGCAAATGTCCCGCGCTGAGCCCGACACTCAGACGAAATGCCCTATAATTATTCCGGATATCTGGAATATTTAATAGGTACCTCATGAGACACTCATCATCTTGGGTCCCCTCGTCTGAAGTTGCCTTCATTGCGGGCCTTACGGACAAGGAGATCAACCGGGCCGTCGACGAAGACGTGTTGCCTCACGATCTGGTAGATCGCGAGGATGGGCGTCAGTTCGCCCGCATAGTTGGACCGTTCGCAAAGTTCTATTTCGAAACTAGCGATGATCTCAGCAAGTCCTTGCGCCGCAGAGTGCTTGAGATTCTCACGGATCGGCTTTTGAGCCGAGGTGATTCTGAGATCTTTCTAGCGTTGCATTTTCCGCTCTCCGCATTCGATTGGAAGGTCAAACTCTCATTTGGATCGATCGAGCTGTCCGACTTCATTCTCGTAGGTCTGGATCGTGCCGCCAGCGTCGAACGGGCTAACCGGAGTATCACGGAGGACCCGGCTGTCATGGGAGGTGTCCCTGTATTTGCGGGCACGCGAGTGCCGATTGACATTGTGACAAGTTCCAAAGCTGCCGGACTAAGCCACGACCGCCTTCGGGAGGCCTACACATTTCTAACGTCAGATTTGATTCAGGACGCTGAGGTCTATCAACAAATCCATCCAAGGCGCGGCCGGCCTCGCAAACTCGCAGATGCCAATCCAACGTGGAAAGTTCAGAGCACTAAGATCGTACGTCCAGGAAGCTCACGATAATGGGCTTTAAGTTCCTCATAGACGAATGTCTCTCTCCGGACCTGGTTTCGATGGCGCTATCTGCTGGGCATCCTGAGACCACTTGCGTGCGGAACCGGGGCTGGCTGGGCCTCAAGGATCATGATCTGATGCGCCACGTTCTGGCCGAGGACTACACATTGGTGACTCACAATGCGCGGGATTTCCGAGGACCTACCGGCGGGCCACCGAGCGGCATCCATGCGCGCGCGGAGATCCACGCGGGACTTGTTTGCCTCAATTCTGAGTTTCCGATGGACCTGATCCGACAGCGAGATTTGTTTGGTGTCGTCTTGACGGAACTGGGGGGTTGCGACGACCTTGTTAACACTGCTATCGAGGTCTTTGAGGCTGCAGATGGGCAGATCTCGATTATTCGATACAGCATCCCATAGCCGATTGAAAAAAAGCCCCGCCAGCGGGGCTTTTTCTCGATCAGCATCCCTCGCTCAATAGGCGCACCCCGTCGTGAGGATACCGACCAGTTGTCCGCCCATGTTAGCGACGTCATTGCCGCTATACCAGCCGCTAGCGGACCTTCCAGAAGCCTGCGCGTACCACGTGTTCCCGTTGTCCACCGCAGCATAGTAGCTGCCCTCGATCGTCGGCATAACATGGCCCGTCCCATTCACGAGTAGTAGCTTCCCGGTATACAGCGCCCACGGGGTGCCACCCGGGCAGTTGTCCTTGGCGAAGATCATGCCGTCCGTGACGTTCTCGATCTTGCGGGTGACCGTCATCGCCCCGAATGCCGTCGTCAGTAGCTGATACTGCCCCCCTCGGCAGATGAAGCCAACGTTGCTGCCGCTGGTTGCTATCTGCCCGTTGGTCCCGCAGGCCATGCCGGCGATGATATTGGCGACGGCCGTGCCGACTGGCTGCCAGATGCCATTGCCGCACACCACCAGGCCGGTGCCGTTGGCATTGGTCCGTGTTGATCCTGGCACGGTGCAAGCGGTGTTGGCCGTTGCCGTGCCGCGAAGATAATTCTCCCCCGTTGTCGCCACGTCCTTCGATTGAACGGTCCCGGTCGGATTGGAAAACCCAGCCGCGTTCAACGTCGACGTGTTGGTGCCGTCCGTGACCGTGACACTGCCGTTGCACTTAACCTTAATCTGGCCGTCAAAGCTCGTGATGCTCACGCAAGGCCCGATCAGGTCTGACGCGATATTCGCGTAGCCGTAGCTGCCGAACCCGACCCGAATGCCTAGGATCCCGGCTGGTGTGCCGGCGACCGGATTCGCGGTGCTGCTGCCCCCTGCCCCGGTCAACACTGCCGGCGCCGCCGGGAACGAGATATAGCCGTCGGAGCCGATCGTCGAGCTCGCCACGGCCAGGAGCGGAATCCGCGGCCGCCCTGCCTCGTCGTTCAGTGCCTGCGCCGAGTAGGCAAGCCCCATCACCTCGCAGTTCGCTCCAGGGCATGCCTGTAGGGCAAGCTGAACCTTGAGGGTCTGGCCGAGCGGCGTCCGGAGGCCAAAGCCAGTTGGCAAATACTGCGTGGCGATCAGTTCCTGCACTGTTGGCGCGAGCGCATTCGCGAACCCGGGTACCGCGCCGGCTACGACCTGAGTCTTGTTGCCCACCACGTAGCGATTGACGGCGGTGCGTATGGTGGTGGCATATTGGCCTGCACCGATTGCTTGGTTGTCTTCGATCTCGCGGATCATCTCCGGCAGCTTCACCGTCGCAATGATCATGGCCGCGATAATGAGGTACAGCCCCATCTCGATCATCAGGAAGCCGCCATCGCGGCGCTGCCGGCGAGCGGCCCTATGGATTCGGAGCTTTGGCATGGATGATCGCAAGATGGATGTCGCGTTGGTGGAACTGTGGCGCGGCTCACGGCCGCGCCACCGGAGACTGCAGACGGCCCGACGCTAGTATTGCGCGCCGGACTCAGGTGGTTACAGCGCCTTGATGACCAGCGTGTTCTTGTCGTTCGAGCAGGCAATCTTCGACGGGTCGACGACGCCACCGACCGCCTTCACGACCGAAGCGGTACCGCCATTCGGTGCGATCGACAGGAACGCGACGCTGCTGGCCAGCGCGGACACCAGCGGCAGGCAGGCGCTATCGGGGATCTGCGTCAGCGCATATTGCACCGAGTCGCCGGCCGTATTGACGGTGCCCGTGGTCACCGTAAGCGTGCCGCCACCCAGCGCAAGCGTTGGGGTAGCACCACTCGCGTTGATGCTACCCAGGCCACGGAAAAAGCCGCCTGATGTGAGCGCCGCATTGGTGACGTTGGCGTAGTTGCCCTGATACCCTTGCTTGACCTTGCCGATGAGACTGGTGAGGTCGCCGGACAGCGATGTCGCTTGGCTGGCGGAGCTGTTGCTGGAGAAATACAGGATCACACCGACCAGGGCGAGCGCGACAATGACCAGTACCAGGCCGACTTCGACCATGCTGTAACCGGCCTGCGCGCGCATCAGGGTCAGTTTGGAAGCACCGGCGGCGCGAAGGCGCTGCAGTTCTGCGCGATGAACGGCGCGACGGCGGGATAGCGTTGAGGCTTGCATACGAGGTAGCTCCTTGAGCGGAAATGGTCCTGGGTGTAAGGCCGCGATGCGCCGCCTTCGAGACACAGTTTCCCTGTCGGTGCCCGCAATCTCGGCTCGAATGCGCTAGCAAAGTCGTCCTGATTCGGCGTGCCCGCGCAAAAGCAAATCGGGGTGCCTTGCGGCACCCCGACGTGATTCCCAGCCAAGCGTCTGCCTAGCGCTTCAGGCTCTTGATCTGCGCTTGGTTCTTGAAGTCGTTGATCATGAACAGCGTCGAGCCATAGAGTCCGAACATCAGCACCACGCACGTGAGCATCAGTGCGAACCGGGACTTGCCGGCCTTCTTCTGCATCTCGACTGGGGCCGTCGTCATGATGAGCGCGCCGACCTCGTTGAGCATCGTCGACAGCTCCGCGTATTCCGCGATATCCACCACGCGGTAATAGTTGCGCTCATTGACAATGCCCGTGTTGAACAGCGCGCCCTTGGAAGTCGGCTCTTCCTCCATATTCCGCATGATCTGGTCTATGTGCCATGCCAGCCAACTCACCGAGTTTTGCCGGATGCGCTGCAGCGCGTCCGCGATCTGGATGATCTGCGAGCCGATCAGCTTGGTGACCGAGCCCAGCGCCACAAAGAAGGCCGCGCCCTGGAAGTCCCGGTACATCTCATAGGGCAAGAAATGATTGTCCAGCCACGCGCGGCCGGGCCCGGTGTACCGCGGCAACGACCAGAAGATCCAGACAAGGACGGCGGACACGACAGCGATCTCCAGTGGCCACCAGGTGCGGATCAGCGTCGCCGCGCCGAACAGGAAGCTGGGCAGCAGGCCGATGGATGCCGGGTCGGCATTCGCCGTCATGGCCTTCTCGAGCTGCGGCATGACCATGAATGCCTGAATGGCGAGGAAGACGTGCAGCAGCACGATCAGGACGAGGCCAGAGGCCATGGTCATGATCATTTCCTGCTTGGTCTTGGCCATCGCGACGATGTTTTCCCCCAACGACTGCAKGCCGGAAGCCAGGTCGCCGGCATTCTCCGACACGGCCAGCAGCGTCAGGTCCTCGTCGGGCACAGTGCCACGAATCGATTCGGTAAAGGTGCCCGTCTCCGCGAAACGGATCAGCCAATACTGGGCCATCTTGCCGATCGCACGCTTCTGGTACCGCTTCGCATAGTTCTCCAGGAACTGTGTGATCGGCACCCCACGCATGGCGCGCATGCTCTGCGCGAGGTCGACGTAGAATTCACCGCGCTCGCTGCTGAACTCGTGCTTGGTGGTAAAGCCCACCGAGTGCACCTTGGCAACCGGGTCCGATGACGACTTACGAAAAAATGGCATTGGATGTCTCTAGTGCGTGATGGAACTGCCTAGGCCACGCGGCGCAGGCCCGTCTCGGAGGCGAGCTGCATTTCGTACTGCTCGAAGGTGCCGAACTTATATTCGACCTCGCGCGGATCGATCTCGCCGCGGGAGACCTTGAACATCGAGACTTCCAGCACCGTCTTGCCCGTGCTGGCCTCCTCATAGAATCGGGACCGGTTGAGCGAGCGCACGTAGGCCTTCAGCTCCAGGTTCTGCCGCTCCCGGAACATCTTGAGCATGGTCTGATCCAGCTCGATCATCTCGGCGACGACCGTTCTGCCCTTGACACCATGCAATTCCGGCAGCCCGGCCCGGCGGCAATGCGGGCAGCCCTCTGGATTGGCGAACCGCAGGACCTTCCGGTCGATACCAAACACGCGCTCGATGCGGGCAAGATACGCCTCGCTGATCCACTTGGCCTGCACATGGTCAACCTTGCACTTGGGACAGTTGATCGGCAACAGCGCCTGGTACACCAGCAGGTTCATGAAGCCAGGTGTCGCGATCACGTCGCGCGGGATGCCCAATTCATCGGACGTGAGGCGCATGGTGATGGTGTCGATGGCGCTCGGTGCGTGCACCGTCGAGAAGGCGCGGTGACCGGATTCAGCGATATCTCGGAAGAGTCCCGCGCTTTCATGGTCCCGGATTTCACCGATCAGGACCGCATCCGGGTCCATCCGCTTGAGCTGGCGCTTCACCGCCAGAAACGGGTCGTTGCCAGTATCGTTCATCGACCGGGACACGGAGAACTGGGTGGTGTCCGGGATGATGTACTCGACCGGATCCTCCACGGTGTACTTCGCCATGGTCGACGGCAACATCGTCATGATGGTCTGGGCGGTGGTCGACTTACCCGACCCGACCACACCGGCGGTGATCGTACCGCCGCCGAGGCGGCCGATGGTACGCTTCCAGGCCGCGATCTGGTCGGGCAGGTAGCCGAGCTCCTCGAGCGTGCGAATCGACTGGGCCTCGTCCTGGGTCAGCATCCGCATGACGATCTTGGTGCCCTTCGCGGACTGGTTGGAGGCCCAACGAAACAGCAGGCGGTGGTCGGCAACATCCGCCCGGATCTGGCAGGCCTGCGGCTTGTTCTCGTTGAAGGCGTTCTCCGAACCAGAACGGCTATGGATGTTGTAGAGATACGCCGACGTATCCAGCAGGTCGCCAGTCTTGATCTCGAATTCCCGCGGGCGGATCAGCTTGCCGTCGACCCGGAAGCCCACCTTGGACCGCTCCTGCAGCCGTTCAATCTCGAAGTGCAAGTCGGAGGCGTTGGTTTCGACCGCGAACCCGACGATGTTCTCAAACTGTGACCAGAGTGCGGAGTTTCTGTTGCGCGAATTCAGTCCGCTGGCCAGCGCTTTCGTCTTCGGCTTGTTCTCCATCACCCCATCGCGGCATAGCTCCACCATCACCACGGTCGACGCGATGTAGTAGATCGGCTCTGCGGCCTCGCGTTTGAAGGAAAGGGCCTTGATCAGCTCGTTGGCGATGTCCGAGTTGATCATGTTCTCGGTCAGGATCAGCGCGAAGCGGTTGGCCTCCGTCTCAACGGGGCAGATGTAATGCCGGAATGAGGCCTGAAGGTTGATCTCCTCGTACAGCTTCTTGGTGAACGGCGGCAGGTCGTCAATGTGTTCGACCGGCTTCGGGGCCGTCTGGTAGCCGCCGGCCGCCGCGCTGGCGCGGCGGCCATGACTAGCGGCCGGCGTCGCCGGCGCCAGGCTAACGGAGAGCGGCGCCTGTGGCGTCTTCCTCCCAAACAATCGATTGAGCACGGTCGGTCCTTTGGAATCACATCGTGGGAGCCCAGACGGTGTGTCCGCCCTTGCCGCGCTGCCCGACTGGGGCGAGGACCGCACCTTCTGCCGTCAGGCGCCGTACCTGGTAACCGGCAACACGCGCGCCGGTGCGGATCGGATAGATGCGGCCGTTCCAGTTGAGGCGTCCGTGATAATCCATAGTGCCGTCCGCGTTGCTCACGCCGTAGATAGCCGCCACATACGGCTTCGCTTCCACCGCAGGCGCTGCGAGAACACCTGGGCCGCCTGCCGGCGCTGCCACCGCCACACCCGGGGTGGCGATGCCGGCCACGCCCGCGCCTGGCTTGAGCAATTCGTCGTTGAGCCGCTTGATCGTGAGCTTGTTCTCCAGACGTTCAATTTCCCCCACCGTCGGGACGTCGGTTTGGGCAGTCGCCGCCTGGCAGAGCATGGCCGCGGCAAGCGCGGTGATAATTTGGGTCGTCTTCACGGTCAGGTCCTTTTCTTACTTGGTGAGAACCGCGCCCGCCACTTTGACGGTCGCGAACGATTCGGCAGTGCCAGCCTTGCCATTGCGCTCCAGGTTGAGGGACAGCGCGGTGAGGTAGGCATACTCGGGGAAGGTCTTCAGCACCGCGGCAGTGCGAAGTGGCAACTGCACGGTCCACGTCGCCTCCCGGTACAGACCTGGCACTGCATCTTCGGGAACGCCATCAGGAAGCCGGAAGGGCTTGATGTTGCCCATCTTCGGTTCCGTGCCCAGCACGGCCATCTTTTGCAGTGTCGGGATAAAGTCCTGTGTCAGTTCGGCCCGCGATCGGGCGAGCTTGAGCACGTCCCCAACCGTCTTGGTGCTAGCCAGGGGCGCCGTGATCGAAACCCGCACCGTGCGCTGGTCTGGGTCGAATGCTGCGGACTTCGCCCACTCGGCTGGGGCCGCTGCCAGGAAGCTCTCATTCGACGCCTGGGAGAAGTTGCGTTCGAGCCGGACCACACAGCCCAAGCGCGGGGTGTCCTTGGGTTCGCAATCGACCGACTTCACGCCCCAGCCGCCGACCGACACCGGCAGTCCCCTCACCCAATCCAGGTAGTCATTGATACCCGTGGCGAGGAACAGCGGCGAGGCGCTGACCACGCTGAGCGCTTGGGCATATTGTTCCGCCGGGGTCTGCGTCTTCCGCACCGCCTCTTCCGCGAGCTGCGTTGCCCGCCACTTGCTGTAGGTTTGCCAGCCGACGCCGATGCCACCGAGCAGGACGAGCAAGGCGACACCCTGGATTGGCGTGACGCGCAGTTTCGGCCGGCGCATGGCAGCGCTGGGATCCGCGAGCAGCGCCAGTTCCAGCAGGCTCAGCGTCTCGATGCCATCCAAGCGTGCATCGCCGATCAGGCTGAATGGCTCGCTGCCACAGATCTTGGTGAACTCATCGATCAGCGCCTTGACCTCCGCGGCACGCAGAAAGGCGTGATCGAAGCCCTGGCGTGGCCGCCGGTGATGAATCCCCACGGCAACATAGCCGTCCTGACCGGGAATCTCCGACACGTACATCAGATTCTGCACCCCCGTCGCGCGCAGGATCAGCTGCGCGCCGGCGTAGACCGTCGCCCGCTTCGCGGGGCGCTTGGTCTTCGCGGGCAGCAGGCCAACGTATTGCCCGGCACGGTCCGCCCACAGCATCGTGGCGCCGGCCTTGCGCGCGACCGCCTCTTCACTGCCTTGCCGCAGCAGCACTTGCCACTGCAGGCCAAAGGCCACCGACTTCCCATCAATGGTGAGTATCACGATGCCCCCGCGCTCAGATATCGGCGTCGCGGATCACCGCCGACACCAGCACGATGGTGGTGGTCCGGGTGCGGCTCTGCGTAAGCGAGCCGCCAAGGGCCAATGGCGCGCCGTCGCCCATTGTGCGGCGGTCGTACTGCGAGTTGACGCGGTCGAAGCCCGTCAGGATGAGGGTCTGCCCATTCTTGATCGGCACCTCCTGCGTCGAACCCTCCCCGTTCACATTGGGCAACTGCACGGATTGGGCGCTGCTGCCGCTGCCAGACACGAACGTCTGCAGGCTCTGCAGCACGGACTGGTCCAGCGACAAGGTCAGCATCACGCTGTCCTTGTTGGTGGCGTTGGGGAACAGCACCAGTTTCAGGCCGGTGGAGTCCTGCGCGGTCTGGATACCGGGGGTGGAGCCTCCGCCAGAGATGGAGGCCACCCCCGGCGTGGTGTTGCTCACGTAGGAGAACGTGTTGCGCACGTTGTAGCTGATCGCGTGGCGGTTGCGCGTCGACAGCGGCAGCTCGGTGGAGGTCTGGACCCGGCCGATCTCGGCCAGCGCGCGGATGATCGCCTGCGTGCCGCTGCCCGCGCCCGACATGATGTTCAGCCCCAGCGTGCCGGCATTGCTGCTCACCAGCGAAGCCGGCGAGACCGCCGACAGGCTGAAGGCAGGGATGTGCGCCAGGGCCTTGGTCAGCAAGGCATTCCAGTCCACCCCGCTCTCCCCGGTGTCGGTGGTGGTGATCTGCACCGTCTGGACGCGCAACAGGACCATACGGGACAGAATCTTGATCTGTTCCTTGATGATCGCGTCAGCACGCTCCACCGCATCCTGCGTATCGGTGATCGTGATGGTGCCGGTGGCCTGGTTGGCATTGATCGTGCCCACCCGGGTCAGCACGCTGTCGGCCGCTTCCTTGATGGACGTCAGCTCGTTCAGGCCGCTCGCCTCGCTGCGCACCGCGTTGGCGGCCTGCTGTGTCGTCAGCGCATTGCTGTTGTTGCTCTGGTAGGTCGGCCCCGACAACGCCGTCGAATAGGAGTTCGTGGCCGGGGAAACGGGCAGGTTCCAGCTCTTGGTGACCAGGCGGTAGAACTTGATCGCATTGGCCTGATCGTCGTACTTCCATTGGATCTGCAGCCGGCTCGCGATGTTGTCGAGGATCTGCGCCAACGGCGCTTCCATCCGCGGGAAGTCCAGGTCGGTAGGCGAGTCGGGCTGAACGATCCCTGCGCCGCCACCCGGTGTGGGCAGCGGCAGCGGTGCCGGCGGCAAGCCACTGCCTGCCGTCGGCGGTAGGCCCGTGGGCGACGGCAACGGCACCGGCGGGATCGGCTGGGCGCCCAGCGTACCGACCTTGGCCGCGCCCGTATCCATCGTGCCGCTCTTGGGCATGAGCGACAGCGCCGCCAGGTAGACGTCCGGCGTGATGCTGACGGTGATACCCGTGACCAGGCCGATGCGCTGCGCCGCCTCGGCGAGAGACACCCTGCCGGTGGGGAACAACACGGCCGTCTTGAAGCCGCGTTGCAACGCGCGCGGCAGACGGACGTCCCGGGCCAGCGGCACCGATTTGCCGACCAGGTAAGGACGGTTGACCTCTTGTGCCTGCTCGACGTAAGCACGATTGGCATCGATCGCGCGGTTGATCTCGGCCCGCTTGGTATCGGCCTTGTTGGCGGCGTTCTGATACTCGCCCATCGCGCGCTGAGTCAATTCCGGGGAAACGCAGCCGGCCAGGGCGGTGGCGGCAGCCGCGCACGCGGCGAGTTTGAAGGTGATATTCATTGGTTTCAATCCTTGGTGGGCAGGCTGTCCCTTGCGGCGCGGCTTACTCGGCGCGATCACACAGGGCTGTGGCCGGGATGACGCGCACCACGGCGTTGGTGTGGAAGCACGGCTGCACTGCGGCATCGCTCATGTCTGTGGCACGCAGGACCTCCCGGACGGCGGACTTGAAGTCGCCCGGGAACTGATCGCTGCCGACCAGCGGTATGTCCCGCTCGGCGCTCCAGACCAGCGACCAGCCAGCCGCGCTGGCCCAGCGGGTCAACAGCATGCGCACGTTCTGATCAGCGGGAGTCACTTGCCACCCCGATTGGGCCGGTGCTGGCACCGACGCAGAAACGGGTACGGATGCCTCGCGCTGAGCGATCCGCTCTGCGATCAGGTCCGGTTGTGCTGTGCCCTGGGGGACGCGCCCGCTTTCGCGGACGATGAAGTTGGCTGCGCCGGCTGAACTCGAGACCATCAGGCCCAGCAGCAGGGTCGCGCACGTTTGTTTGATGGCCATCTCGACCTCTCCGTTGAAGAAATTGATACCTGCTCGACGCGGGCCGGGTGGCACGCCACCCATCCACGCTGCTTCACTTCGATGCCACCGGCGACGCCGGCGACACCTCGTTCCAAAGGGAATGCACGCGCATGATGAACTCGGGGTCGCCTGCCGCACTGATCGATGTCCAACCCTTGGCCTTCGCCTCCGCGATCACCGCCCGGATCTCGTCGTCGGAGGAGCCGGGGACGGCGAGCCGCGCGTCATCCGCAGCCGCTGCGGTTGTCACTGGCGCTGCGGTAGGAGCGGTGCGATCCGCCTTTGCCTGCACTGGCGCTGGGGCGGCTGTGGGAGCGGGCGTGGGCGCCGCGACGGGAACCGCGGCTGGGACCGCGGCTGGGAGCGGGGCTTGTGTCGCGGCAATCTCGCGCGGCGTAACCAGATCCACGACATAGGCCTGGCTCGAGTTGCCCGTGCGACGGATCTCGTAGCGGCGGCCGTTTGCATACGCGATGATCTCCACCGGCATGCCGCGCACCAGCAACGCATCCTGCCGACGCACCGCGTCAGGGACGGTCAGGGCAACACCCGGATGGGCCTGGATGTACGTGTTGACCCCGTCGTTGAAGACGATGCGCACGGGCGACTCGGCGCCTTGCGCCAGCGCGCAGGTCGCCGCGCCGGCCAGGAAGAGGGAGGCAATGGCTGTCTTGATCACTTTTCTGCGCTCCATGGCGACATGAGGGTGTCCCGTGACACCACAAACAGGAACTCGGAACCGGCATCGCCGGTGAGCGTTGGCTGGATATTCAGGTTGCGCTGGAGCATGGTTCGCACCGTCTCGGACAGCGACTGCGCGAAGACGGAGCCACCCAGTTGCGTGCCGCCGGCGCCGACATTCACCGTGACGTTCTGCGAGGACTTGGACGCCAGCAACGAAGCCGCACCAACCACCAGCGAGCTGCCGAAGATCTTGAGGAAGTGGTTGTTGACGTCAGCATCCAGGCCGGACATCCCTTGCATGTCAGTGGCGGACGCGCCGGACAGTGGGATCCACGTGCCGTTGGGCAGGATCAGCCGTTGCATCGCCAGAAGCACGCGGGTCTGCCCGACCTGGACTTCGTTCCGATAGACACCCACCAGCGTCGAGCCAGCAGGAATCAGCGGAACGCGCTGCGTGACCGAGTCGTAGACGGTCGACGTCACGCGAGCGGTGACCTTGCCGGGCATGTCGCTATTCACGCCCGTGATCAGCACGCTCCGAACCACGGTCCCCTCATAGACCGCGGCCTGCCCATAGGCCGGCTGCTGCCGATTGGTCAGGTTCGGCGCGTCGTTCGCGGCTTGCTTCAGGAACGCGCTATCGCCAGACCGAACGCTCGCTGCCGGCTGCTGTTGGCCAAGTTGCGACAGCAGCCCGAGTTGGCGCTCGGCGAGGGCCTCCGCGCTGGCCGGCCCCGGTGCCGCCGCTGTCTGCACCAATTGCCCCCCGGCAGATGAGTCCGTGGCACTGGTCTTCTTCAGGGTCACCGTGGCCCCGGTCGCGATGGGCGCGGCCCAGATCTCTTCCTCGCGGCTGGGGCCACCAGCGCCGACGGCTGGGTCCGGCGTAGCGAGCGCGCGCGAGGCCGCGCTTCCGTTCCCCATCGGCGTCGGCATCGGCGCGGGCGTGCTCCTCCCCTCCGCTGCCGGCGTGCTTGCGCTCGCGTCTTCTTGCAGATCGCGCAACAGGCGCTTGCCGGCCAGTTCCGGTTCCGGCAAATCGGCTTTCGACACGGGCGCTGGCGCCGCCACGCTGCTCGGGGACTGTGGCCAGAACATCCACGTCACCACAGCCGCTGCGAGGAGAATCAGTCCGAGGATATGCAGATTGCGGCGTGCCTTGCCCTTGGTCAGCGACGGCGAAGGCTCGCTACTCGCGACGGGCCGCGGCGCCGCCTTACGCGCATCCTCGGCGAAAGGGTCTTTGAGATCCGGCGCCATCAGTTGCCCCAGCTCCACCGCGCGGTCTTGCGGATCACCCGCACTTCACGCTTGCCGAGCTTCAGCAGCAGCTTGTTGGCGACGCGATCGACCACCACGTAGTCGCCCTTCACCACGTAATTCACCAGCGACGGCTTGTCGTCTTCATAGAGGAAGACGCCAGGCTGGTCCTGAACGCTGGGCAGCCGGAGGAAGGTTTGCCGGCCGTCGTTGAACACCGTGGTTGGCTTGAAAGGGGCGTCGCCCTCCATCTCATAGCCGAACTCATAGGCCGTCGGATCTGGCACGCCACCCAGCTCCTGCGATTTGAGCCGCGCCTTATCATTTGCCACGGTCTCAACCTTGTCCCGCTCCTTGAGCGTCAGAGCAGCCTCCACCTCCGGGTAGTGGAAGGTCACCTTCTGGAAGCGCTTCGCGCCCGGTTCGCCCGAGCGCAACTCGAGCTGGTAGGTGCGCTTGTCGGTCACCACCGTGAGCGTCGTCACCAGATTCGGTCGCAGCGGCTTGATGTACAGATTGCGGGGCCCGCCACTCACGCGCCACTGAATCGAATCCCCGATGGCCGGCATCTCGACCACGCCCTCGCCTGCCTCCAGTTCCAGGTGCGTGATCATTCCGGGCGTCGTCAGCACCCGGAAGATTGCGTCGGGACTGTAGGTAAACATGACGATGCGACTTTCGTCCGGCACCTCGATCGGCAGCGCGGCGGCCGACACCTTCTCGTCGGCCGACGCAGCAGGCTGGGGCTTGGCGTGCGCCGCCGGGACACAGATGGCGGCGCCGAGAAAAATGGTCAGGAGTCGTCGCTTCATTTCGTCGCTTCATCATTGAGGTTGAAGCCGGTGATGTAGACGCCGGCGGGATCTTTGAGGATCTCTTCGCGCGTAGTCGGCTTGACCACGTTGAAGTTGATCGTCATGGCATAGCTGCGCGATTCGGGCGCGGCGCCGGGCGCCCGGCGCGTGGTGGTGCGAAACCGGATCAAGGCAGCGTCGCTGCCCAGGAAGTTGATCGAGAGGTTCTCGTACTCGCGCACCAGCCGCGGGTTGTCCCGCAGCAGCACGAGCGGGTTCTCCTTGCGACGCAGGTCACGCAGCTGGTCGCTCGCCGTGCCGATCGTCTTCGAGGCGGCGCGCGCCAGGTTCGCCTCGACCGTCGCCCCGTTGATGGCAAACACCTGTTCGACCCATAGGTTCAGCGCGTATGACAGCGCGGGCTGGTCCGGCACCCAGGCGCCCGATTGGTTGGTGTCGATCACCCGGCGCCCGGAGTCAGACTGGTGGATCACGACGGGCTCCACCGTCTTGAGCGGAAACAGGCGAATCGATGCTGCGCCGTTTGCGACTAGCGCCACCGCCTCGATGCACGCGACCAGGAACCAACGGTTGCGCTCAATGCGCGAGCCGGCGCCCATCTCATAGTGGACACGGCGCGCGGCCTCTTCGGGGGGACCGGGTGTGAAATCAGGCGGGGCCTTGCTCGCGGACCCCGCGTTCACGGATTTGCGGAATAGGTTCATGAGGCCCATTCTTGGACCAGTGGGAACTTTTTCCGCTTCGAATGCTGATGCGAATTCGCTCTGATTCGGAATTCGATAGGGCATGTGGCGCGCGACCAAAGAAGAGGCCCGCCGAAGCGGGCCGTGGTGTGCCTGGACACGCAGCGTATGCGCGCTAGGACTTGCCCCTTCGGGCAGCCATCCTGCTCGCAGCGCGCTGGCCACTGGTGCTGTTCACGGTCTTGAATGGCCGGGCCTGTCCTTGCCCTCCCTTTGCCGAGGGTCCTCTGGACCCCGATCCTCCGCCACTGCGCCCGAGCAACTTGTTCGTGAGCATCGTAGCGCCCGCGGCTGCGGTCTTTACGCCTGGGATCTTCATCGCCACATCCTTCAGGACGCCTCCTGCCTCGCCGGCAGCCTTAGCCGTGCTCTTGCGACCATCCCCAGTCACCACACCGAGATTGCCTGGGAACAGCGTCGAGACAATCTGCGGGATTTGCCCGAAGATCCGTGACGCGATCAGCGACATACCCAATATCGCGAGCGCGTCCAGCGCCACTGTGAGGCCCCCGTTCCCTGCGACCGCCGCGAAGTGCATCGTCGTGCTAAGTCCGTCAAATGGCGCCGCCAACAACTCAAGCACAAGGGCGGCAAAGAAGTTCAGAAGGAGCGCCTGAATCAGGAAACCCACCCAGCTGCTGATCCAAGGCCGCGTCCAACTGGAAGCACCGAAGGCGATGAAGATGGGGCCGACTGCCGCACCCACCGCAGCAAGGAACGGCCCCAGGAAGATCACCGCAACGATGTCTACAATCGCCCTGATCATGACGTAGGTCGCCATCAACAACAGAGCAATGGCCACAACACTCCCAAAAACTACCCCAAGCGTGGCGAAGCCAAACTTGGCGCAATAGAAGGCCGCTACCACATTTGTGAGGCCACCCATGAGTGTATTCAGCATCGATCCCACAAGCTTCAACACCGCCACCCAGGGGGACGAAGCTGCGGACGAGATTAGCTTACTGACACCCACCAGGGCGTCGACAAACTGATCGTAGTAGCCAAGGAAGAGCGCGACGACCGATGCGGGCAACACGACATCGATCACGACTGTAATGGGGGTGCCTTTCTCGGTACCCAGCGCGACGATCAGGCCCCATAGCAGGGAAATCAGTGCAAGCGTCCCGCCAACTACTTTGGCGGGCACCATGAGTTTGGCTGCGGTGCCTTTCGCCTTCGTCAACAAACTGCTCTCAAAGCCCTCAAGGACCTGCAACTTTTCGCCGATCTTTTCCATCCCGGCGAAGTAGTCTGGGGCGGAGTCACATACTCCGGAGGATGCATCGGGCTTCGCCTTGCCTGCTTTTATCGGATAGCCAATGTAAGGGCCGGTCTCGCTGCCGATATCTGCGCTGGCCTGGCCGAACGCAGGAAGCGTACCGGCCAACAGTAGGGTGAGCGCGGCGAACAGCCGCAGGAGGATGACGCTGAGCGGAGTCATTGGTGAGAGCCGTGCCCTATTTGATGCCAAGCTGCTGAAGCCGTTGGCTGATACCTGTGGCGTAGTCGATTGCGTTACGGTCGGCAGTCTGCGATTGCGCTGTATCCGCCGCCTCCTTCTTGGCAGCACTCGCCAGTTGCGCCGAGACAGCGGCTGACTGCAGCTGGTTCTGCTCGATGAGCGTGTCCAGCGCGGCGGTCGCCACCTGGATCGCCTGGGTGGCCCCGGGCACGTTGCCGATCTCGTTGGCGATCTTTAGGCGCTTCTGCTGCGCAATCTGGATACCCTGGTTGAGCGCCTCATGCTTGTTGATCAGGTTCGCGGCGTTCGCATTGCCCAACGCCGCTCGCTGCGTGATCCCATTCACAAAACTCCCGAAATTGTTGGTTTGCGACGCCCCATACAGGGCCGTCACATCGCCGATGAAATCGGTCTTCTTGCCCAGGGCCTGCAGCAGGGCATCGTCGGCACCATTCAGGCGTCCGATCTGCGCGACCATCTGTTCTGCCTGCGCCAGGTCGCTGATCCCCAGTTCGCGAAGCTGGATCATCTTGCCGGAGTTGATCACCATCTGCACCGTTCGCGCCGCGTTGGCTACCGCGATTGCCTCCTGCTTCACAGTGGACGCCGCCGTCACGGAGGTTTGGATCCAGTTGGTCGGATCGAAGACGATCCCGCCGCCGCCGGCATGGGCTTCAGTGCCGGCAATCAGGGACGCGATCAGGGTCAGGTAAACGGGACGGAGTAGATTCATGATGCGGCGGTCTCCACGAGGTAGTTGGCTTTCCAGTTGGGCTTGCCGCTTCGCTTGTGCTCATCAAAGCGGYGTTGCAGGTGCCCCTCGGATCGCAGGAATGCGAGCGATTTCGAATCCAGGGCGGTACGGATGACACGCGCAAAGCCGTTGCTCAGAATCAGGTACTCGCGCTGCGGCATCAGTGTCTTGACGATATCGACGTTCTCGTTCGTCAGGCCAAAGTACTTGATATAGGCCTCGCGATGCGCCTCCGCACTCTTGTTGGCGAGCAGGATCTTCGTCAGGATGTTGTCCGTCATCGTGGCCGAGATCTCCGAGGAGGTAATCGAGGTCGGCGACTGGATCGTCAGCCACAGGAAGGCATTCTTCTTGCGGAAGGTCTTGAGCCAGTCATCCAGGCGGGGGGCGAACGCGGGGTGATTGACCAGGAACGACGCCTCTTCCAGATAGATGAAGGTCGGTCGGCCATCGAGCGACTCATGGATCTTCCGGAAGGCATAATCGATGAACGCGCGCGCCAGCCGATCCACCGCCAGCAGATCCTTCATCTCGGTGCAGGTCCAGCTCGACAGCGAGTAGTCGTCGGTGGAAGAGTCGAACATGCCATACGGCCGCCCCTCCAGCCATTCGCCCAGCTCGGTGCCCAGATGCCGCGGAAGCTGAATGGCGAGGGTGGACAGGCGAATGTCCTGTGTCGACATGGCCAGCTTCTGGATGGCGCTGTCGATGGCATCGCGATCCTCGGCGGTGCAACGATAGCCGCCCTCCATGATCCGCTGGATGACCCATTCCCGGGCCCACAGCTGCCCATCGGGCGAGCCGTCCCGCAACACCGCCAGCGGGTTCAACCGCATCTGGCCGTGCTTCATGTCGATGTGCTGCCCACCGTGCAATTCGGTGGTGATGCGGCAGGAGTTGTCCCGGTCGAAGATGTAGACGTTGGACTGCCCAATCTCCGGATCGTAATACCGCCGGAACTGGCTGAGGCAGAGAGACACAAAGGTGGTTTTGCCGCCGCCGGTGGGCGCGATCAATACGGCATGGCCCACCTGCCCGACGTGCGGGATAAAGTGGTATCGCCCGCCATAGCCGTCGATGAACTGCGCAAGCGCCGAGACGGGCCTGCGCAGGACTTCGGAGAAATAGGGGTGCTCGCGATAGCCCTCATCCATCGTGAAGATGGGCGACGCGTCGGCCACGTTCTCCAGGCTGACCAGATGGTAGCGGGATTGCCTCGCCCACTGCCCCGGGAGCATCGCTTCCCAGGACGGTCCCAGGTTCTGCCGCTCGCGTACGGATTCGAACTCGACATCCGCCAGACGGCCGTGGACCAGCTGGCAAGCGATTGTCAAGTCATGTTCCGAATCGGCATAGACTGCGATGGAGAGATTGTGGTACGCGAAACCCAGCCCCTCGGACGACAGACGGCGCATGGCCTCCTTGCATTCGTCGTGCAGGTCCTGCTTGCCACTATCCGGCTCGGGCGTCGCGTCCGCCATCTTCTGTGCCACATAGTTGAACGGCGAGAACAGCGTCATCCGGTAGTAGTTCACCGCCCCCTTCAGCTCGGTCTTCGCCTGTTCCTTGCCGAGAAAGCGGATGATGTGGCAGATCGTCATTTCGACATCCGACCCAATCAGCGCTTCGAGCAGCAACGGCGACGTGGGGGAAGGCCATTCCTTCACCCCGATGACGCCGCAGTACCGCACGTCCCCTTCGCTCTGGAAGGCCATGACCTGCTTGCCGGTCGTGATGTAGCCGTTTGCGATCCAGCCGTCGAGCAGCACACCCTGTGGCTTCGCGGGCGGTGCCAGGCGTGTCGCCGGGTTGGCGAGATGAAACAGGGCGTTGGAGAACTCGCGGCGCTCCAGCCGCTCGAATCGCATCGTGGGAATGGTCGTGTCGAACATGCCCAGCAAGCCCTCGAACTCCCCTACCGCCTGCTGCAGCCGGTCCCGGTCCCGCAGCACTTCGGTGCTGGCCGAGACGGACCCGAGCGCGCCACGCAACAGCGCGACGGGAAGGCTCCTGCCCTCCTCGTTCATCAGCCGCGTGACGCTATCCAGATAGCCCTCCACGCCCTGGTGGCCGGTGTAGAGCAGGAAGAACCAATGCCGGAAGCGGTAGGAAATGCCCGACCGGAAGGTGTTGCCGATCAGCCGATCGAGCTGGGCTGCCGTGGTGTTGTCGAAGTCGCCTTCCGGATACGTATAGTCCTTGCGCTTGTCGACGATCCACCAGCCAGTCAATCTAGAGTCGAACTGGCCGAAAGCGCGCTGGAGTTGCGTGACGGCCTGGTCGACGAGGTCGTCATCGAGGTTGTCCGGGTCCGGCCCTTGATAGGCGTAGGCCGCCAGCAGGGAGCCGTCCTTGCACAGCAGCAATTCCGGCGTCACAAAGTCGAGCCACGGCAGGATCTCCTGCTGAGGGTGCTCGACCTCGTCCTTCTTGTACATAATCTCTAGCATCGCACCCCTCGCCCATAGCCCACCGGCCGCTGCGCCCCCTTGAAGCGGTCCCGTACGTGCGGCTGGTAATGGTCTGCCGTCTCGGCATACTTGAGATAGATGTCGATCACCTGCGGATCCTTCCGGTACGCCCAGCGCAGCACGGCGTGCATCACGATCCCCGCTGCCAACGGCAGCGGCGTGGTCGCGAGAAAGCACGCCAGCCCCACGCCCGGCCAGATCATGGCCATGGCCTTCAGGCCGATGCCGCCCGAGAGCATGGGCTTCTGCAAGGCGAGGTAGGTGACGGACTCGCGCATCAGATCGAGCAGGCCGGCGGGATCAGCCCGGTGGCGGCTACGAGCGTGTAGGCGGCGACGGCGATCACGCAGCCCAGGAAGATGTACTGGCCCAATTCCGAGAGGTGTGCCTGCTTGTTGAAGTAGCCGATCACCCACAGGAAAATCGCCAGCACCGCGATCGCGCCTACGATCTGCTTGAAATAGTTGATCAGGAAGCAGAAGGCCTGCATGCCGCCGGAGGCGGACTGTGCAGCCGCGGAGGCGGAGAAGACCGCCAGGACCGTCAGCACGACGATCTGGTGCGGCTTGAGCCTAAACTTCTTCAAGTACGTATTGACCATGTTCATCCACTCCTTTGACAAGACAGATTTGTTCCACGCGGCGCTCGATGCCGACTTCGTGGTTGGTTAGCATCCGGGCATGCTTCTTTGCGTACACCACCAGATGGATCGTCTTTGCGAGGTAGCGCCGCGTCGTCCTGGCGTCGAACTGCGCCCCCGGCGGCAAAGACTGCTGAAATAGAATTTCGATGGCATCGAGGGCTTCCTCGGCGCCATTCGCGTGCACCGTCGTGAGCGTGCCGTCATGGCCACTGTTCATCGCGCGGATCAGGTCATAGGTGTCGTCGCCGCGCGTCTCGCCCAGGATCAGGCGGTCTGGCCGGAAGCGCATCGCCAGCTTGACCAGTAGGCGGGCTGTCAGCCCGGCCTGGTGATTGGCTACCCAGGCCACATGATTCGGGACCGTGATGTTGAGTTCGCGGGCGTCTTCAATCGTGATGACGCGCTCGTGCGGCGGCACCTTGCCGAGGAAGGCATTGGCGAGCGTGGTCTTGCCCGAGGAGGTGCCGCCAGCGACCAGCAGGTTCTTGCCTTGCCGAATGAAGAGCTCGATCACCTTGTCGGCCTGCGCCTTGGTCAGCATCTCGCGGGCGACCAGCTGCTCCAGCGTCGGACGCTTGTCCGGGGGCAGGTGCTTGCGAATGGAGAAGGTCGAGCCGTCGGGCGCCGTCGGTGCAATCGCGCCGGCAAAGCGCATGCCGTCGAGCGTCGCATCCACGATGGCATCGGCCGAGGAAGCGACCGCATCCTTGCGAACCTGTTTCGCGATGGCCTGAATGGCGATGTGGATCTCGTGCTCGGCCAGCCTGATGCCGGTATCGACAACCTTGCCGGCACGCTCGACAAAGACGGCCCCACCCGGGTTGACCATGATTTCGCTGACCGCCTCGTCCGCCAGTAGTGGCAGGAGCGGCTTCAGGCTGCGGGCGATCGCGTCGGCGATGATGTTGGCTTGGATCATGGCAACCATGATCCCGCGCCGGCAGCGGAATTTTCCGGCGAAACGCGCACAGAAACTTGCCGGATTCGAGAGTTAGGCGCCCGTCTGCAGGTTGGCAGCCATGACCCAGACAGCCGCGGCCGTCGCCAGGAAGAAGCCGCCCAGCACCATCGGCGTCAGGGTCAGCGGCGTGATGGGCACGAACATGGCGAGCCCAATCGCGAGAAGGACGAAATGCATGCTCGAGTAGAAGAAGATGGGGTTGTGCTGGCCAAAGTCATAGCGCTTCTTGAGCCGTGAACCAATGCCGTCCACAAATGCGGGCAAGGCAAAACCAATGGCCGCCGTGAGGTAGAGCGGGCCGAGCGCAAGCACGCGCCAGAGCACGCGGTACACCAGCATCCAGAAGCCAGTCACCCAGTCCCGAAGCCAGCCGGTCGCGCCGGCGGAAAGCCCCGGGCCGCCCATTCGTTGCGGTTGCGTGAGGGACACGCTGCGCTTTACCCAACCCGGGGCGACAAACCAGCGCTCGAACTTGTCGTCGGCCCTGGCTGTCACCTCCCGATGCTGGCCGCCCCAATTCGACAGGAAGCGCACCTCCGCTGGTTCGACCTGGAATGACTCGGGCGCCATGACGCCCGGCAGGATCAGCAGCGCGACCAGGGGCGCGAGCAACCACCAGAACAGGATGTGCTGGTTGAACTCGCTTTTTTCGGCGAAGAGGATCATGAGTCGGCTGGCTAGTAGGTCCGGTCCCGGTACTTCCGGAGCAGCGTCTCGGCCATCACGGGGGTCAGAAATTGATTGGCGAAGCGCTCGATGGCCTCCGTTTGGCTCATCCCGTTGGGCGTCCAGACGAGCCCATCCTTCCCTTCCGCAAAGGCACTCAGGCTCTGCTGCGAGGGATCCCACTGTTCGCCATCCGTGGTCGTACAGTTCAACTGGTACATGAAGCTCCCATTCTCGATCCAGGTGAACAGGTACCAGCCCATGGCGTCCCCACCGCGCCGCTCCGCGGCGATGTACGCGGTGAGCGCGAGCCGCACGGTGTCCCGTACCAGGAAGCGATAGCTCACCTTGCCATCGCCTACGTACTGCAGAAAGCGAACGGTCAGGTCCTTGAGCAGGGGATGCGCGAACCAAACCTTACGGGCAGCGGGCTGAACGCCGATATCGGTGGCAAGCCGGTTCAGCGGCGTGTATTCGTACTTTTTCATTGTTGTTGTTCTGTCTTCGTCTATGTCTTCGGTCGCTATTGTGCGATCAGGGGAAGGCGGCCTTTGTACAGCGTGCTGCCACCGAGAAATGCAAAGTAATGGAGACCCGGCAGTCTGGTCAACAGGTCCGGCGAGACAAAGGGAGCCTCCGTCTCCTCCATGGACCGCCCGGTGCTGCCCCGGAACTCCGTGAATGCCGTGGAGCTCTCGGACGTGTTGGAGTACGACGTGCTCTGCTTGCGTGCGGTGGTCTGCCCAAAACTTTCCGAGATCCACTTCGCCGTCTCGTAGTCCTTGACGCGCAGGCAGATGACGTTGTTGAGGTTGCCCAGCATCTGGCGCGCTTTCTCCTTTGAGCCCAGCCGCACGATGAAGTCCGCCTCGGTCTGTGTCGCCATAAACGCCTTGAAGCCAGCCCCGCCCGCCTTGTTCAGGATCTGAATCGCCTGGTCATTGGTCAGCTCCGCCGACTCGTCCGCCATGATGTAGACGTTGGTCTTGCCGGTGGTGTTATAGATGGCGCCGGCGACCGACGCCAGATCGGCGAAGAACACACTGCCGATTGCCGAGCCAATGATCTTGTCCGGTAGGGAATTAAGCGCGATGTAGACGACAGCCCGCTCGTTGATCATCTTGGCCGTATCGTAGATTGGCCGCGTATCGTTGATGTCCTCCGGGTCTGGCGAGAGCATCGCGCCTAGCTCGCCCGAGCCGAGCATTTCCAGGATTGGCTCCAGCACCTGGATCATCTTCGAATAGTGCTCTTTGGAGTGTCGCACCATGGCAACCAGGCCATCGATGCACTCGTCAGCATTCCCGGTTTCGAGCGTGTACTTCTGGATCATCAGTTCCAGACGGCTGGCTGGCTTTCCCCCTGCCATGCTCATGAGATCCCGGTCCCACGAGGGTCCCTCGGCGGCGAAGAACCGTTGCGTCAGAAGCTGCTCCAGAAGCGGCTCGACGCCCATCTGGATGTAACGCTTTACCTTCTTGATATTGGGCCGCACGCCGCACGCCACCATGCCAGACATGACACGGTACAGGGACTTCCAGGCGAAGGACCGGAACGACTCGTCCGCGTCAATGAGGTTGGTGAGGCGCGTTGCGGCCTCGCTGATATTGCCCCAATTGGCCAGCGGATTGATCCGAATGCACTTTGACGGATGCGCCGGGTGAAAGTACAGAAACTTGCGCCCTGCCCGCTTGCACTCCGATCGCAGGCGTCGTTCCCACTCCTGGTCACCTTTCGGGTCCAGCACGAACAGCGTGCTATCTGGCAAGTCGATGATCTGCGTCGAGATCAGCTCATAGAGCCGGGTCTTTCCTGCACGCGTAGTCCCCACGATGAGCGTGTGCCCCGTCAGGGAATCCAGCTGGCACCCGCTCCCTGCGCGAACGCATCAGCACCTCCTCCGCAGGAAGTGTCTCGGCACGCAGCACCGACAGCGAAATGCGAAAGCGATACAACTCGAGCGCCTGGTGTACGCGCAGCGCACCGAGCGACAGGGCGAATGGCGCCCCCACCCACCATAGCGGTGGTTGCGACGCCGACAGGAACAGCGCGGAGCCCGCCCACACGCCGGCCGTCGCCACATCGTAGTTCGGGCGGAACATGTCGCGATACGTGCGCATCAGGCCGCCTCCCCGCCAAACAGGAAGGTACCGACCGCCGGAATTAGAACCAAGTGGGTCGCGGTCTGATCTCTGACCAATCCTTCGTCCACCAGCAGCTTGGTAGCCGTCGCCGGCGCCATCCCGTACCGCACAAGCGCCTTCTTGGGGAAGCGGAAGCCTTCCTCATCGGTAGAGCAGTCTGCGCGAATTCGCGCCACGTCCTTGTCCACCCGGATGGCCTTTAGCAAGTCGGAGACTAACGGGCTCAATAGCGGCATGCCGTCCCCTCCGCCCTGCTTGGGGCTTTGTGCAGCCGGTGTCGGTGCGCCTCCGGGTGCTGGCGCGGTCGCAACCAACTGGGCAGGTGGTGCCTGTCCGGGCGATGGCGCCGGCGCAACCGTCGCCTCAGGCAGCGCGAGAAGGTCGCGCAAGGCAAGCCGCGGCGCGCCCAATTCGTCGATGCGCCTTGCTCTCTCCTTTCCGTCGATCTCGAAGGCCTTGTCCTGGGCGACCCGCACCACCCGGCACAGGGGTGCCTCCACCGCGATGGCGCCCCGCACGGGCAGAATCGCATCGGCAAGTGCCCCAATCACGGACTCCTCGAAATCGCCCCAACCGCCCGGCGCAAAGAAGCGTCCGGCCAGTAACGCGGCGACCATGCGGGAAGGCGCTCTCGGCGTCGGATTCCAATTGACAACATAGTCCTGCACGCCGGCATCCACCAGCGCCTGCGTCAGCGACACCTCACTCAATGGCGACCAACGCCGCCCGGCTACTGTCACGATCGCAACAGCCTCCAGGATCGCGGGCACGGAAGCAAGCGCAGCCGCAAAGCCACTATAGCGATACTGCGGGTCAAGCACGCGGCGCGTCTCGGCCGTGTGATTGGGCGCAAAGATGGTGCTGTCCGCGAGGCGAAATGCCATCAGCCCGCTGACCACACCGAATCGTAGTGCGCCGCCCTGCTCGCAGTAAGCATCCCGCGCCAGGGGAAGGGCCTGGACGCATGCGGCGAGACGATCCACCAGCGGCTGTATGTGGCGGTCGAACTGAGCACGGTTGAATCCCGACGCGGATCGCAGAGTTTCGATCAGATCGGCATCCAGGGAAGCCAGCAGCGCTGCTGGCGGTATCGTCGATAGTTCCATATAGACCAATCCTGCAGGACTTCTACGGCGTTTCATTTTCGATTGGGCACCGAAAACGACCGCGACTTGTCAATGCACGTCCACGTGATGAGAAAACGACACGATATTCGGCGAATTTATGCCAACAAATTCGCCRCTGACATTCAGCTCACGCGAATACGATATCGAGGTCTGAATTGCCCGCGCGGGCAAACTTTCATCACGCCAACACGTTGATTTGCAAAGCTTTTCAAAACGTCACTGGCCAATCTTTGGGCACTTAATGGCCGGATAAGCTTCATATATTCGTGGGTTTCCCAAATCAAAGTCTGGCTCTCTTATTTTTCTATTTTTCATTAGTATCCCTACATGAGTGGGGGGGGGCAACAAATTCCCTTCGGAATTAGCTAGCATTCAACGGCACCATCTCTTTTATCAAATGATCCGTAAGGGATCATCACCAATTTAGCCGCACTAACAAAGGAGGCTCGCCATGCCGTTCGAATTGGGTACCAAGTGCTCATGTCTGGTGGACAGTCAGCTACCCCACGACATCAGGCTCCGCGCGCACGCACTATCCGTTGAGATTCGCAACTCGAGGATGCGCTTATCCAGAGACCTTGTTGCTACGTGCGTCCTGCTGCATCAGTTGAAGGAGATCATGGGCGTCGACTTCGACGAATACGCCTGTCAATCCCTTGGCTTTGCGCGCCGCTCTCTGTGGAGATACCTAAAGGTTGGCGCTGGCTGTGTTGAAGCCATCAAGGCGGGCGGTCTTGAGTAGTAACCCGCGCGACCCTGAGGCCGAGGGTCATCGCGCAAATTGTTGGAGCTTTCATGCTATACGACCCAAACAAAAGGTTTGAGCTACCCGTTGATCTCGATCTTTCGGACGAGGTGAGGATCCAGGTCTACTCGCTTTCCGCAGAGATCTACGCCACAAAGAAGCGATTGGCCAGGGATGTGGTGGCAATGTGCATCTCGTTGCATCAGTTGAAGGGGATCATGGGCGATGCGTTCGAGGAGTACTCCTGTCAGTCCCTCGGGTTCGCGCGTGGCTCTCTGTGGAGATACTTGAAGGTGGGTTCCAGTTGTATGGCCGCCACAAAAGGAATGAACGATCCGAGCGAGTTGATCAATGCCACCACGATGAGAGCATTCCAACTACTCGACGGTGCGAGTGAGGAACTCCTCAGCGCGGTTCGGGAGCGCGCGTTGCGCGGCGAGCCCATCAACGAGCCGTTGGTAAAGGACCTGATGAAAACCACCGAGCGCCTGGAGCAGGACCTGGCCAACGCGGAGGATGACATCCGGAGAAAAGACGCCGAAATCCAGGCCAAGGATGCCGAGATCGAGGCGCACGGTCAGCAACGCGCCGATATTGAACGCGAGATGAAGGGCACCATCGAGAAACTCGAGAGCAAGATCACTGCCATCCAGTACGAGGAAATGCAAACTGCGAACATCGCCACGGAACGCCAGCGCCTTGCCGACATGCTAGCGGAGGATGTCGTCCGATTGGAGGCCAAGATCCGTAGTCTGCAAGCCGAAGCGGAGCACGCCAAGGTGATCGAGAGGGTTGTCGAGAGAAGCCCCGACGATCAACGTATTGCAGCGGATGAACTCCAACGCATCAATCAGCAAATTTCCGATGCCAAGCAGCGACTCAATGATACTGAGTCAACGCTAAGGCAAA
>NZ_JBFTLX010000100.1:0-22926 GCF_056396665.1 Cupriavidus sp. 05T313
GAGGCGATCAGGCCCCAGAACAGCGCGGGGTTGCTGGTCATGACCTGCGGGCCCGGCTGGATGTTGTGGATGGTMATCGCACCCACCATCAGCGCCATCACCGCGTTGGGCGGAATGCCCAGCGTCAGCAGCGGGATGAAGGAGGTCTGGGCCGCGGCGTTATTGGCCGATTCCGGACCTGCCACGCCCTCGATGGCGCCCTTGCCGAACTCATGCGAGTACTTCGAGGTTTTCTTTTCCAGCGAGTAGGCCGCGAACGAAGCCAGCGCAGCACCACCGCCCGGCAGGATGCCCAGCGCGGAGCCAAGGAACGTGCCGCGCAACACGGCAGGCGCCATGCGCCTGAAGTCGGCCTTGGTCGGCCACAGGTTGGTGACGTGATCGGTGAAGGTCTCGCGGTGCTCCTTCTGTTCCAGGTTGGCGATGATCTCCGCGAAGCCAAACATGCCCATGGCCAGCGCGACGAAGTCGACGCCATCGGTCAGTTCCGGAATGTCGAAGGAGAAGCGCGCCGCGCCCGAATTCACGTCGGTTCCGACCAGGCCCATCAGCAGCCCCAGCACGATCATGGCTACCGCCTTGGGCAGCGAGCCCGAGGCCAGCACCACGGCACCGATCAGGCCCAGCACCATCAGCGAGAAGTACTCCGCGGGCCCGAACTTGAACGCCAGTTCCGACAGCGGCGTAGCAAATGCGGCAAGGATCAGGGTAGCCACGCAGCCGGCAAAGAACGAGCCCAGGYCGGCGGTGGCCAGCGCCACGCCCGCTCGCCCTCGCCGTGCCATCTGGTAGCCGTCGATGGTGGTCACCACGGACGACGATTCGCCCGGCAGGTTGACCAGGATGGCGGTGGTGGAGCCGCCGTACTGCGCGCCGTAATAAATACCGGCCAGCATGATGAGCGCGGCCACCGGCGGTAGTGTGTAGGTCACCGGCAGCAGCATGGCGATGGTGGCCAGCGGCCCGATGCCGGGCAGCACGCCGATCAGCGTTCCCAGCAGGCAGCCGAGGAAGCAGTAGCCAAGATTTTGCAGTGTCAGCGCCGTGGAGAACCCAAGGGCCAGGTGTTCGAATAGTTCCATGAGGCTGTCTCCCTCGCCTGCAGTGAAACCCGGGCGGAGCATCCGCCGTAAGGCGGAGTCCGCATGCCAGGCCGCGCGCTGTGTTTTGAATTGGCGCGCGAATCGGAGGACGCCGGCGCAGCGGGTCGCTGTGCAGGTTTCCCCCGCAGATCGTCATCGACAGCAGGTGCGCGCACGTCGGGCGCGCCTCAATGGCTTACCAAGCACGGTAGGCTTGCGTGCTTTCATCCGGCTTTCAGCGGACGCCGCTGCGGGTATGTCCCGATGCATTCCGATGCGCCGCGAGTGGCGCTTGCGGTTCCCGCATGACCGAAACACCGACGCCCCGCGCAAAAGACGGGGCGTCGTCACATTGCCGGCCGCCAGCCAGCCAGCCAGCCAGCCAGCCAGCCCGGCAGGCTGCCCTTCCGCTTACTGCTTCATTGCATCCTTGCCCATGGCATCCTTGCTCATGCTGTCCTTACTCATGCTGTCCTTGCCCGCCTTGTCCTTGCTCATCTTGTCGCTGCTCTTCTTCGTCTTGTCCTTGCTCATCGCGTCCTTGTTCATGGTGTCCTTTGCCATGCTGCTGTCGTTGGCCATGGGAGCGGCATCCTTCTTCATGGCGTCCTGGGCGAAGGCGTGGCCCGCAAACAGCATGGTGGTTGAGAGCAGGGCGGTTGCGAACAGTTTGTTCATGGTGTTCTCCTTGGGCTGATAGCCGGTGTGCAAGCCGGCACCATGCCGGCCAATTTCAAGCGGATCAGGATCCGCCGAACCAGTTGTATCCCTGGTCTTCCCAGTAACCGCCGGGATACGTGTTGGTGACGTACAGCGCCATGATGTGCTTGGGGTTCTTGTAGCCAAGCTTGGTCGGCATGCGCAGCTTCATCGGAAAGCCGTACTTGGGCGGCAGTGTCTGCCCGTCGTAGGTAAAGGTCAGCAGCGTCTGCGGGTGCAGCGCGGTGGGCATGTCGATGCTGGTGAAGTAATCGTCGGCGCAGCGAAAGCCCACATACTTCGCGCTGGTGTCGGCGCCCACGCGATGCAGGAACTCGGAGAAGGGCGTGCCGCCCCACTTGCCGATGGCGCTCCAGCCTTCCACGCAGATATGCCGGGTGACCTGCGAGGTTTGCGGCAGCGCGTAGAGCTGCTCGAGCGTCCAGGACGCCTTGCGTGCCACCAGGCCACCCACTTCCAGGCGGAAGTCGCCGGCGTCGACCTCGGGCACTTCGTCTTCGCCGTAGAAAGCATTGAACGGGAAGGGCCGCGTGATGCGGGATTCGTCGTAGGTAGGCGCGAGCCGGCCGGGATCGAACAGCCAGCCTTGCACGCGATCGTTGAAGCGCGATACCGCGTTAAGGAAGCGTTCCACCGAGGCATCGTCGGTCAGGCTGCAGCCGGTCAGCATCGACAGGCCGCCCAGCGTGACGGCGCGCTTGGCGAACAGGCGGCGCGAGGGCATATCGAGTTCGCGCACGGCATCGTGCAGGATCAGGTTCCGGTCGAGCGTGACGATGGGTTTGGGTTTGTTCATGGTGATTCTCCGCGAGGCGGCTCTCTGGATTCGGCGGGATGGCGTTCAGTGGCCGCGCAGCATGATCAGCAAGGTCCGCGGCACCAGCGCAACCATGGCCACATGCACGGCGGTGAACAGCACAATGGCGCTCATGCACACGAAATGGACCCAGCGCGCGGCGTCGTAGCCGCCCATCAGCTCGCGCAGCAGCGGGAATTGCACCGATTTCCAGATCGCCAGGCCGGACAGCACCGTCAGCACGATGACCAGCACCACGCCGAGATACATGGCCTTCTGGGCCGCGTTGTATTGGGCCAGGTCCGGGTGCGCCAGCCTGCCACGCAGCGCCGCGGCCACATCGCGCAATGCCTCGCGCACCGACAGCGGCAGGAAGCGGCGGCGGAATCGTCCGGTAATGACGTTCATCAGCAGGTAGAACAACCCGTTGGCGACCAGCAGCCACATGGCCGCGAAGTGCCATTGCAGCGCGCCGCCCAGCCATCCGCCGAGCGTGATGCCCTTGGGGAAGTGCAGGCCGAACAGCGGCGATGCGTTATAGATGCGCCAGCCGCTCATCACCATGATGATGATGGCGATGGCGTTGAGCCAGTGGGTCAGGCGTACCCATGCCGGCTGGATGGGGGCGGACGCATGTCCGTGGCGGCCGGGCGCGGGCCGCGATAGCTGGGAGGCAGTATCCACCGTCGTTCTCCAATGTTCCCGTGGCGGCAGCGCGTGCTGATGCAAACGGTTTGTGTGCCTTTGTCGACGGTGGCGGCACGAACTTACACGCGAAACGGGAAATTTTTCTGGCACGCGGGCGCGTCGGCAATGGGTATCCCAAAAGTCACTCGGCTGGCTCGGCAGAAGGAAGAACGGACTGTCGGGCGACGCATGGGCGGCTACCCACGCTTCACAGTAGCACCGTGCCGGCGGGACACCAAAGGTAATCCCTGCCTGGCCGCTCCGGCCTGGGAAGTCCGGCCGCGGGTGCCGCTACAATGCTGGCGGGCAGCGCGCCCAACGCAACGCTGCGCGTGCTGGCTTCGGCCGCGCCGCGCCATCCGTCTCCCAGCCACCATCCACGGACCCAGGATCTCCGCATGCCTCTGACCGCCGAGCAGCTTATCGAATACATGGACTTCGCCACTGGCCTTGCGCAGGCGGCGGGAAACGCCAGCCTGCCGTACTTCCGTAGCGCGCCTGCGGTGGAGGACAAGGGCGGCCGCCGCTTCGATCCGGTCACCGAGGCCGACAAGGCGGCCGAGCGCGCCATGCGCGACCTGATCCGGGCACGGTATCCGGAGCACGGCATCCTGGGCGAGGAAGAAGACCGCGTGGCCGGCAGCTCGCCACTGACCTGGGTGCTCGACCCCATTGACGGCACCCGTGCCTTTATCACCGGGCTGCCGCTGTGGGGCACGCTGATCGCGCTCAACGATGGCCAGCGTCCGGTGCTCGGCATCATGGACCAGCCGTTCACGCGCGAGCGCTTCAGCGGCGACGGCCGGCAGGCCTGGCTTAACGGCGAGCTTCTGCGTACGCGGCCTTGCGCCGACCTGTCGCAGGCCAAGGTGATGTGCACCACGCCGGAAATGTTCGACGATGCGGCGCAGTTCGCCGCGTTCCGCCGCGTGGCCGATGCCGCCAGGATGCAGCGCTATGGCGGTGATTGCTACGCCTATTGCATGGTCGCCGCGGGCCATGTGGATGCGGTGGTGGAAGCCGGCCTGAAGGCCTACGATGTGCAGGCGCTGATTCCCATCGTGGAAGGCGCCGGGGGCGTCGTGACGAGCTGGACCGGCGGCGACGCACAGCAGGGCGGCACCGTGGTGGCCTGCGGCGACCGGCAATTGCACCAGCAGATACTGGCGCTGCTGAATGCGCCTGTCTGATCACGTCGAAGGCCGCGTGTGAGGATGCAGGGCTTGCTATCATGCTGGCCGCGACATCCGGCGCGGGAAAAGCCATCCCGACCCGGACTTAACTATGCAGTAGGGAAGAAACCAGAAACATGATGTCAAACGCTTGCGGCCTCGATTTCGGCACGTCCAATTCCACGGTGGGCTGGTGCCGGCCGGGACAACCCACGCTGTTGCCGCTGGAAGATGGCAGGTTCACGCTGCCTTCGGTGATCTTTTTTCATTCGGAGGATCCGCTGGTCAGCTACGGCCGGGCCGCGCTCGGCGACTACCTGGCAGGCTATGAAGGCCGGCTGATGCGCTCRCTGAAGAGCCTGCTGGGCACTTCGATGATGGAAGACAGCACCGAAGTCATGGGCCAGGCCATGCCTTTCCGCAAACTGCTGTCGCATTTCATCGGCGAACTCAAGCAGCGCGCGGAGACCTCGGCCGGCGCGGGTTTCGACAAGGTCGTGCTGGGGCGCCCCGTGTTCTTCATCGACGAAGACCCGAAGGCCGACCAGCTTGCCGAGCAGACGCTGCGCGAGATTGCCGCGGACGCCGGCTTCAAGGACATCGAGTTCCAGTACGAGCCGATTGCCGCGGCCTTCGACTACGAAGCCACGATCTCCCGCGAGGAACTGGTGCTGGTGGCCGACATCGGTGGCGGCACCTCGGACTTCTCGCTGGTCCGCCTGTCGCCAGAGCGCGCCGGCAAGACCGACCGCCGTGGCGATATCCTGGCCAATGGCGGCGTGCACATCGGCGGCACGGATTTCGACAAGAGCCTCAGCCTGGCGAGCGTGATGCCGTTCCTGGGGCTGGGCAGCGAACTGCGCAACGGCAAGGCGATGCCTTCGGGGCAGTATTTCGACCTGGCCAGCTGGCACACCATCAACCTGGTGTACACGCGCAAGGCGTGGTCGCACGTGATGGACAACTATCGCGATGCGGCCGACAAGGTAAAGCTCGACCGCCTGATCAGCCTGATCAAGCAGCGCGCCGGCCACTGGCTGGCGATCCAGGTGGAAGCGGCCAAGATTGCCTTGTCGGGCGAAGCACAGACGCAACTCGACCTGGGACGTATCGCGCCGGGAGAAACCATGGCGATCACCCGGGTGGACTTTGACCAGTCCATCGGCAAGCTGGTCGGCAAGACCGAGGTAACGGTGCAAGCGATGCTGCGCGATGCGGGCGTGCAGGCTGACGCGATCGACACGGTGTTGTTTACCGGCGGCTCGAGCAGCGTGCCCCTGCTGCGCGAGCGGCTGTCCGAACTGATCCCGGGGGCGCAGCGGATCGAGGGCGATTTGTTCGGCGGCATTGGCTCCGGCCTCGCGCTGGATGCGCGCCGCAAGTTCGGCTAAGCGCTTCGCGTCCGGCAGTGACCCAATGAAGGCCGGCGCCGCGCGCCGGCCTTCATGCGTTCATCCCCTCATGCTAATGTCCCATCTTCGCGAATACGCGCTTTCGAAGAGGCACCACATGCATGCGGGTATCGTCGAAGCCAGCTACGGCTCCGATCCGGTCGGTCTGGTCAGCGGCTTCCGCTTCCTGCCCGGCGAGCCGGGCCAGCCCATGGATTCCGCCGCCGCGGCCATGTGGCTCAAGCAGCCCCCGCCGGGCGACGAGTTTCTCTGGCTGCACTTCAACCTGTCGCACAGCGCCTGCGAGCGCTGGCTGAAGAACCAGCTCGACCTGCCAGAAGGTTTTTTCGAAGCACTGCGCGAAGGCTCGCGTTCCACCCGCATCGAGCGGCTCGACGTGGCGCTCCTTGCGGTGGTCAACGACGTGATCTACAACTTCGGCGTGAGTTCCACCGACATCTCCACGCTATGGGCCTGCGCCGACCGCCGCATCCTGGTGACGGCGCGCATGAAGCCCTTGCGCTCGGTCGACCAGTTGCGCGCCTCGGTGCGGCAGGGCGAGCTGTTCCACACGCCGCTGGCGCTGCTGGTGCATTTGCTGCGCGACCAGGCCGATGTGCTGGTGCGCATCGTGCGCGAAACCAGCGGCACCGTGGACCAGGTCGAGGATCGCCTGCTCTCGCAGCGCCTGCATGGCAACCGCGCCGAACTCGGCTCCATGCGGCGCGGACTGGTGCGCCTGCAGCGGCTGCTCGCGCCCGAGCCCGGCGCGCTGTTCCGCCTGCTCAACCGACCGCCGGCGTGGCTGCAGGAGCAGGATATCCAGGACCTGCGCGACTCGACGGAAGAGTTCTCGCTGGTGCTCAACGACCTGGCGGCGCTGGTCGAGCGCATCAAGCTGTTGCAGGAAGAAATCGCGGCCAAGCTCAACGAGCAGACGAACCGCACGCTGTTCACGCTGACGCTGGTCACCGTGCTGGCGTTGCCGATCAATATCGTGGCGGGTTTCTTCGGCATGAATGTGGGCGGCATTCCGCTGGCCGATCATCCGCACGGCTTCTGGGTGCTGGTGGTGCTGGTGGCCAGTTTCACCGTGCTGGCCGGCCGCTGGGCTTTCCGCAAGCAGGGGGATTACTAGCGTCCCGGGGACGGATTTCATGCGGGCGTCATAACCTGCTGCTAGCCTGCCAGGCACCGCGTTGTTGCGAACAGGAGTGAGCGATGAGACCAGACGAGAACGAGCTGATTCGGCGCATCCACCGCGAGGTGGCCGATCACTATGATGAAGAACTCGAACTGGAGCTGGAAGACCACCATGTCGATACGCTGTTCGGCGAGGGCGGCGGCGGGCTGGACGATGAAGAGCGTGCCGCGCGCCGACAGTATTTCCGCGAACTGTTCCGCCTGCAGGGCGAACTAGTCAAGCTGCAGAGCTGGGTGGTGGAGACCGGCCACAAGGTCGTGATCCTGTTCGAGGGGCGCGACGCGGCGGGCAAGGGGGGCGTGATCAAGCGCATCACCCAGCGGCTCAACCCGCGCGTGGCCCGTGTGGCCGCGCTGCCCGCGCCCAACGATCGCGAACGCACGCAATGGTATTTCCAGCGCTATGTCTCGCACTTGCCCGCGGCGGGGGAGATCGTGCTGTTCGACCGCAGCTGGTACAACCGCGCCGGCGTCGAGCGCGTGATGGGCTTCTGCACCGACGACCAGTACGAAGAGTTCTTCCGGTCGGTGCCGGAGTTCGAGCGCATGCTGGTGCGCTCGGGCATCCAGGTCATCAAGTACTGGTTCTCGATCTCGGACGAGGAGCAGCACCTGCGCTTCCTGAGCCGCATCCACGATCCGCTCAAGCAGTGGAAGCTCAGCCCGATGGATCTCGAATCCCGCCGGCGCTGGGAGGACTACACCCGTGCCAAGGAAATCATGCTGGAGCGCACGCATATCGACGAGGCACCGTGGTGGGTGGTGCAGGCGGTCGACAAGAAAAAGGCGCGCCTTAACTGCATCCATCACCTGCTGCGGCAGATGCCTTACGAGGAGCGCGCGCAGCCGCCCGTGGTGCTGCCGCAGCGCGAGCGGCACGAGGACTACATGCGCCAGCCGGTGCCGGACACCATGATCGTGCCGGAAGTCTATTGATCATCCGGGCAGGGCCGCGCCAGCATTGCCCTGCCCGATCTCCGGGCGAGGCGGAAGCCTGCGCTTCCGTCTCGCCTCAGTCCGTCTTCTTCGCTTGCCGCAACTCGGCCTCGCGCCGCGGCCTGGCTTCGATGATCTTCCGCCGGCGCTTCTTCTTGAGTGCCTTCCACGCCTTGCATTCCGGGCGCGTGCGCAGGCAGCCCCTGCAGTAGCCGGTCGCGTCGTCGAACTTGCAGATCTTGATGCAGGGCGATTTCACATTCATGTGGCGCTCCCGCAATCGGCGCGCCGGAGGATGAAGTCGGCGACATCGTCGCGCACCGGGGCCAGCCAGTGCAGCGGGTCGGAGAAGGCACCGATCAGTAAGGTGTGGGAGAGCCGCGCATAGCTGCGGTACTGCACAGGCACGCCGTTGCGCTCCAGGCGCTGGGCCATTTGCGCTGAGTTGCGCTGCGGGTTGACCAGGCGGTCGCCTTCGTCCACGCCGATAAAGGCGGCCGGCGAACGCGCGTCGGCATGGTCGATAGGCTGGGAGCCGGGCGGGTAGTCGGGGTGATGGAACACCGGTTTCGCCTGCGGGTTGACGATCGGCAGGAAATCGTAGGGCCCGGCCAGCCCGATCCAGCCGCGCAACTGGCCGGGGCTCAGGTCGACGCGGGCAAGCCAGCGCGCATCGAGCGCGAGCATGGCGGCGTTGTAGCCGCCCGCGCTGTGTCCCATCACGAACAGCCGTTGCGGATCGCCGCCGTATTTGGCGATCTCGCGCCGTGTCCAGGCGACGGCACGGGCGTTGTCCACCAGGAAATCCGGATAGCTGACCTCGGGGTAGAGTCGATAGTCCGGAATCACGGTCAGGATGCCGCGCGCGGCCAGGGCTGCCGCGACGAAGGCGTAGTCGGCCCGCTCGCCGCTGTTCCAGGTGCCGCCGTAGAAGAACACCACCACCGGCGCCTTGCCGGAGCAGGCCGGCTCGCGGGGCGCATAGATGTCGAGCTTGCCGCGCGCGCCGTCGGCATAGGGCACGCTGGCGGTGAGGGCATAGGCATTGCTTTGGGTCAGGCCATTCAGCACGTCCGACGTGGAGCACGCGCCCAGCCCCATCAGCGGCAGCACCGGCAGCAGTGAAAGAAAGCGCGGTCTGGGCATGGGCTAGGCTTCCTGGCAGGTGATTTTTTCAAGCGCCGCCGGTCATTCTTGCATATACCTTGCATAGACGTACGGTGTCCCCTTGTTGTAGCGCGCCGCGGGGCCTGGCGCCACGGGTTTGCCGTGCCAGCCTGCCCGCGCGGACCTGCGGCCGGCGTCCTTTCGTGAACGCGCTCGCCATGGGAGATATCGCTTGTTCGGCACCTGGGCATGGATCATCGGCGCGCTGCTTGTCGCCATCGGGCTGATCGGCTCGGTGGTGAAGCGCCTGCCCATTTCGTTCTCCGCGCTTTACCTGCTGTTCGGCATGTTGCTGGGCCCGTTCGGCTTCGGTCTGATCCATTTCGATATCACCCGTCGCGAGCATGTGGCGGTGCTGGAGATCGTTACGGAAATCGCCCTGCTGGTCTCGCTGTTCGCGGTGGGTTTGCGCTTGCGCGCGCATCCGCGCGATCGCATCTGGCGCCTTCCGCTGCGGCTGGCCACGCTGGGCATGTTGCTCACCATTGCCATGCTGGCTGTCATCGGGATCTGGGCAATGGGGCTGCCGCCCGGCGTGGCATTGCTGCTGGCGGCTATCCTGGCGCCCACCGATCCGGTGCTGGCTTCCGATGTGCAGGTCGACGACACGCAGGACCGTGACCGGACGCGGTTCAGCCTGAGCGGGGAGGGCGGGCTGAACGATGGCGCCGCCTTTCCCTTCGTCATGCTGGCGCTTAGCCTGCCGGGCGCTGCCTGGCTGCGCTGGCTATGGCTCGACCTGCTGTGGGCCACGCTGGCGGGGCTGGCGGTGGGCTGGGGGCTGGGCTGGCTGTGCAGCCGCGTGGTGCTGGCGCTGCGCAAGCGCCTGGGCGGCGCCCTGGGGATGGAGAGCTTCTTCACCATCGGCCTGATCGGGCTGGCTTACGGCACCGCGCTGGCGGTGCATGGCTATGGCTTCCTGGCGGTGTTCGCCGCCGGCATCGCCATGCGTCACGTCGAACACGAGGAGAACCAGGACGTCGCGCCCGACGAAGTGCTGGGCGCAATGACGCCTGCCGAACATGAGCGCGTGGCCGTGCACCAGGACAAGGCCGCCGCTTACCTGGCGCATACCGTCAGCGAGTTCTCGCTGGACCTGGAGCGGCTCGCCGAGCTTAGCGTGATGGTGGTGGTGGGCGCCTTGCTTTCCACGCGGCTGCTGCGCGGGGAATACCTGGCCCTGGGGCTCGCGCTGATCCTGGCCGTGCGTCCGCTTGCCGTCGCGATATCCACCATCGGGGTCGCGCTGCAGCCAGCGCAGCGGCGGCTCATTGCCTGGTTCGGCGTGCGCGGCATCGGCTCGGTCTATTACCTCGCCTTTGCCCTGGCGCACGGCGCCGATCCCCGCTACGTGGCCCTGCTGGCCGACGCCACGCTGTGYGTGGTGGTGCTGTCGGTGGCCCTGCATGGTTCATCGGCGACGCCGCTGATGGCCATGTACCGGCGCTGGCGCGGTGCCGCCAAGGCCTGAAGCCGCCGGCTTCGCGGCCACCTCCTGCACGATTGCGCGGTCCGCGCCGTGCCCATGCCAGGACGGTTTGCACGCTCTGCGATGACGCCGGTTCCTAAAGCTCTTGTCCCCGGATGCCGATATTTGTGCTGGCCCCGGCATCTTCCGCCGGTGCCGGCGCCCAAAGAACAAAAATCGGAGCTTTCAGTATGACGGGAACCACTTTCCGCCTCCGCGCAGGCTTGCTCGCAGCATGGCTTGCCGCCGCCTCGGTCGCCGCCTGCGGCGGCGGTGGCGATGCACCCGCTACCAGCCAGACGRCCGCGCCGGTCAGCAGCGTACCCGCTGCGCCCGTTGTGCCCTCTGTGCCCGCGGTGCCGGTCATGCCGGCCCTCGCTCCGGCCTGCAACGGCTGCAGCGCCGCGGACGGCAGCAATTACTCGGGCTCGGGTGTCGGCGTCTGGTCGGCCTCCAATACCACCGGCGCCGCAGCCGATCTGCCGATTTCCATCGGTGGCGTGAGCGGAAAATCGGTGACGCTGCTCTACACCAATGGCGCGGCCGAGCAAGCCATGCCGGCGCTGTCGCTGTCGGTCATCCAGTCCGAACTGGCCAATCTCTCGATCCAGTCGGCCGAGTCGTTGTCGTCCACGCAGGACGAGCGCACGCGGCGCGATATCGCCGAGTTCAATCGCGCCGGCTGGGCGGCACTGGCCGGCGGCAAGCGCGTTGCCAGCTTTTCCGAGATGGCGCCGCCGCCGCCGCACGCTTCCGCGCTCAATTCCACGAAGACCTGGTATCACACTGACGGCACGCGCCGCCTGGCTACGCTGACCCAGCAACTGCCTGCAAGCGATGGGACGGTCGTCAACATCTGGGTGGAAAACGCCGAAGCGTCCAACATCGGCAGCCCAATCGTCAACGATCTGCTCACCAGTTTCGTCGGCGCCGGCGGCATCTACGACATGCTGACCCAGGTCGGCGGCCCGCTGTGGGGCGCGCACAGCTACAACAACCTGATTGCCGCCAGCGGCCAGCCGATCGATATCGTCATCCTCAACTTCGACAAGAATGGAAAGGCGGGCGGTACCGTGGGTTATTTCTGGGGACTGCATAACCTGACGGCTGCCTCGGATGCGCGCAGCAACGAATCGCTGTCGCTCTATCTCGACTCCGAGACGCTCCAGCTGGCCGGCGCAGCAGGCATGAAGGCAATGAAGATGACCATGGCGCATGAGGGAATGCATATGCAGAACTTCTATCGCCGCGGCGTCAAGGCCGGTCAGAAGTATGCATTCGATACCTGGCTGGAAGAAATGTCCGCGATGATGATGGAGGACTTCGCCAGCTACAGCATCGATTCCAGCTATAACGCGATCCGTGACGTGCGCTTCCTCGACTACCTGTCGCAAGGCAATGGCAACTTCAACTGCAATCTGCTGCAGTTCACCGGTTTCGGCGCGACCTGCGAGAGCTATTCGGTGTCGGGCAGTTTTGGCGGCTTCCTCGACCGGCAGCTTGGCCTGGCCTTCTACAAGGATCTGCTGAACCGCACCAGCAGCATGGATTCGAAGACCGTGCTCGACCAGGCCATCAAGGCGGCGCGTCCGGACTCCGGCTTCGACCAGGAACTGTTGCGCTGGACCGTCACCAGCAACTCGCTGATGCCCGCGGCCTCGTCGCCGGCGCGATACGGCTACCCGGCCCGCGTCGACGGCGGCTTTACGCTGCCGCTGATCGATCCGGACCTGGCCAAGTACCGCTCGGTGCGCAAGCTGCCCAGCGCGGTTGCCGCCACGCTGCAGCCGTACGGCAGCTTCCCGGTAGTCCGCGGCAATGTGGGCACGACGTACAGCGAAACGGTGCGCGTGCCGGCTGGCACCACGCTGTCCGTAGTGGTGTACTGATACTGAGCGCGCAACGCGCGGACACGCCGGATCGCCTCCGGCGGCCCCCGGGCGGCGGCATCCGCCGCCCGGCCCGCCAACCCATCGAACCTCATGCACCGAATCCTGATCCTGATTGCCGCACTGTCCGTCGTGCTTGCCGCGTGTGTGCATGCGGTGCCCGCCGGCAGGTCCATTGCGTTGACGGGCACGGTCATGGTCAAGGGCAGCGCGCTGTTCCAGCAGCCTATGCTGGTTACCGCCGACGGCGAGGCATGGGTTCTCGAAAAATTCCCCGTGGAACAGGCCCAGGCCCTGGGCAGCCAGCGGGTGACAGTAACCGGCGTGGTGCTGCGCGCAAACCAGCCAGGCACCTGGGCGCCGGCCATTCGCGTCGAACATGTGGACGCCGCGCCGGGCGCACCTTGGCGGTAGGCGGACGCCGGCAGGCTGCAAGATCCTGATGGCGCACATGAAGTCTTTTGACTGACTCGCACAAAGCACGTCTCCCCCGTGCGGGCGCGGCAACGCTATCCTTGCCGCTGTCTTTCCGCGCCTCCCAGCCTTATGACCTTCGTCGTTACGGATGCCTGCATCCAGTGCCGCTACACCGACTGCGTCGATGTCTGCCCTATGTCGTGCTTGCACGAAGGGCCGAATTTCCTTGTGATCAACCCCGACGAATGCATCGATTGCTCGATGTGCGTGCCCGAGTGTCCCGTGGGCGCGATTTACTCGGACGAGGATCTGCCAGCCGGCCAGCAGCATTTCCTGGCCCTCAACGCTGAACTCTCGCGCCAGGCTGGCTGGAAGCCGCTGCTCAAGGCCAAGGGCCCGCTGCCCGGGCACGAACAATGGGCCGGGCGGGACAACAAGCTGCCCATGCTGCTCAAGGATGCCGCGCAGTCCTAGCCCTGGCCGCGTCCCCCGGCGTCCTCGGGAAAGGCTTCGTCCAGCGTCAGTATCGTGCCGGTCAGGCTGCCGTCGTAGCCGGGCAGGGCATCCACCACCTGCCGGAAGCTGCCGCTCCTGAGCGCCGCCACGGCGCCGGCAAGCGCCGGGCTCTGCAGGCGCTCCCGCTCGATCGCAAAGAAATACCGCTCCTTGAGCACTGGCACGAAATCCAGCCCGAAGCGCCGCGCCGCCGTTTCCACGCCGAACCCCGCATCGGCCATGCCACTGCCGATATAGGCAGCCACCGCCGCATGGGTGAACTCGCCATTGCTATAGCCCTCGATCCGGCTGCTGTCGATGCCGCGTGCTTCCAGGATCAGGTCCAGCAACAGCCGCGTGCCGGAACCGGTCTGCCGGTTGACGAAGCGCACATCGGCGCGGCACAGGTCCTGCAGCGTGTTGACCTCCAGCGGATTGCCGGGGCGCACGAAGATGCCTTGCGAGCGCACCGCCAGGTGGATCAGCAGATGCGTCTCCGGGCGGATCCACGTGGCGAAGCGATCCAGCGTCTTTTGCTCGAACTCGCCGATCGGGACATGAAAGCCTGCTATATCGCAAGCGCCCTGCGCAAGTGCCGCAACCGCCTCAAGGCTGCCGCAATACTTCAGGTCGTGGCGAACCTGGTGCGCATCCAGGAAATCGTGCAACGCGGCCACCGCGAAACCATGACTGGCGTGCAGCCGCAGCGTGGGGCCTGACTGGTCGACCAGCTTCTTCAGCTCTATCTCCAGTTCCGACGCCAGGCTTTCCAGCGTGGGGGACAGCCGCGCGGCAATGCGTTTGCTGGCCCACACCAGTTGCTGGGCCAGTGGCGAGAGCGCCGTGCCGCGACCCCGTGTCTTGGCAATCAGCGCGCCGCCGAACAGCGCCTCCGCATCGCGCAGGATGCCCCAGGCGTAACGGTAGGACAGCCCGGTTGCCTGCGCCGACTGGCTGATGCTGCCGGTGCTTTCAATCAGACCCAGCAAGGCCACGAGGCGGGACACGTCAAGTGCCGGGCCGGCGCCTTGCTGGTCGTCGCGAATTTGCAGATGGGGCAGGATCGAGATGCGAATCATATGAGAAAAATAGCATATTGCTCGAACGCGGCCAACTGCCTATAGTCCGCTCAAAGAGGCAGATAAACCGAAAAAGGCCAGCTAAAACAGCAAGGCGACATGGCTTATGCCCGTTCAGTGCCCCCAAGATATGAAAAAAATAGCATATATAGTGGCAGCCGGAAACCGGTTTGCCGCGCCCCGCAGCAGTTCCTGGCCAGACGCGCAAGCCAATGCGCCACACCGTCTGCCCCCGGCCCCGGACTTTGGGTCCATTTTTAGCGCCGGGCCGTGCTGCGTCACCAGGAGACCCGATGTCCTCACCAGCTGCTGAAGCCCGGCGCGACCGGATCGCGCACATCGTAGCCACGCGCCGCGACATGCCGGGCGCCTTGTTGCCGATCCTCCACGAGATCCAGGACGCGGTAGGCTACGTGCCCGCCGACGCCCTGCCCGAGATCGCCCGCGCGCTCAACCTGTCGCGCGCCGAGGTACACGGCGTGGTCACCTTCTACCATCACTTCCGCGACAGCAAGCCGGGCCGGCATGTGATCCAGGTCTGCCGTGCCGAAGCGTGCCAGTCGGTCGGCAGCGAGGCGCTTGCCGCCCACGCCGAGCGCGTGCTGGGCTGCGGGTTTCATGAAACCACCGCCGATGGCGAGTTCACGCTGGAGCCGGTCTATTGCCTGGGCCAGTGCGCCTGCGGCCCGGCCGTGATGGTCGGCGAGCAACTGGTAGGCCGCGTGACGCCGCAGCGTTTCGATGCTTTGGTCAAGGCTTGCGCGGATGCGTCGCAGGATCGGGCAGCGGAGGTGCAGGCATGAGCGTGACCGTCTTCGTTCCCCGCGATTCCAGCGCGCTCGCCATGGGCGCCGACGACGTGGCGCGCGCCATCGCGCGCGAAGCCGCGGCGCGCGGCGCCACCGTGGAGCTGGTGCGCAACGGCTCGCGCGGCATGTTCTGGCTGGAACCGCTGGTCGAGGTGCAGACCGCCGCCGGACGCGTGGCCTATGGTCCGGTCACGCCGGACGATGTCGCCGCCTTGTTCGACGCCGGCTTCCTGGCGGGCGGGGCGCACGCGCTGGCGCTCGGCCCCACCGGGGAGATCCCTTTCCTCAAGGGGCAGGAGCGCCTGACCTTCGCCCGCATGGGCATTACCGATCCGCTCTCGCTGGATGACTACATCGCGCATGAGGGCTACGCCGGCCTGACCCGCGCGCTGGCGCTGGACGGTGCGCAGATCGTGCGCGAAGTGACCGATTCCGGACTGCGCGGCCGCGGCGGCGCAGCCTTTCCCACCGGCATCAAGTGGCAGACCGTGCTGAACGCGCAGTCACCCACCAAATACGTGGTCTGCAACGCCGACGAGGGCGACTCGGGCACCTTCTCAGACCGCATGGTGATGGAAGGCGATCCTTTCATGCTGATCGAGGGCATGACCATCGCCGGCCTCGCGGTGGGTGCGCAGCACGGCTATATCTACGTGCGCTCGGAATATCCGCACGCCATTGCCATGCTGGAAGCGGCCATCGGCATCGCCCATGCCGCCGGGTGGCTGGGCGACGATATCCGCGGCAGCGGCCGGCGCTTCCACCTGGAGGTGCGCAAGGGCGCGGGCGCCTATGTGTGCGGCGAGGAAACGGCGCTGCTGGAGAGCATCGAAGGCAAGCGCGGCGTGGTGCGCGCCAAGCCGCCGCTGCCGGCGATCGAAGGCCTGTTCGGCAAGCCCACCATCATCAACAACGTGATCTCGCTGGCCACCGTGCCGCTGATCCTCGCGCGCGGCGCGCAGTTCTACCGCGATTACGGCATGGGCCGCTCGCGCGGCACGCTGCCGTTCCAGATCGCTGGCAATGTGCGGCAGGGCGGGCTGGTGGAGAAAGCCTTCGGCGTGACCCTGCGCGAGCTGCTGGAGGACTATGGCCAGGGCACGCGCAGCGGGCGGGCGATCCGCGCGGTGCAGGTGGGCGGTCCGCTGGGCGCCTACTTGCCGGTTTCGCGGCTGGATACGCCGATGGACTACGAAGCGTTCGCGGCCTTCGGCGCGGTGCTGGGTCACGGCGGCATCGTGGTGTTCGACGACACCGTCGACATGGCGAAGCAGGCGCGCTACGCGATGGAGTTCTGCGCCATCGAATCCTGCGGCAAGTGCACGCCGTGCCGGATCGGCTCGACGCGCGGCGTCGAAGTGATCGACAAGATCATCGCGGGCGACCAGCCGGTCAGGCACGTGAAGCTGGTGCGCGACCTGTGCGACACCATGCTGGGCGGATCGCTGTGCGCCATGGGCGGCATGACGCCGTACCCGGTGCTGTCGGCGCTCGACGGATTCCCGGAAGACTTTGGCGTGGCCGTGCCAGCCAAGGCTGCGTGAACGCAGCGCTACGGCATACCGAACCGGCGCTGCCTCTGCGCCCTCTGAATCACCAGTACGCGGCCCGCGGCCGCAGCGGGAGTCCGCCTTGAATACACGAAACGAAATCGATTTCGGCACGCCGGCCAGCGATTCGCAACAGCAGGTCACCCTTGAGATCGACGGCGTCGACGTCACCGTGCCCGCCGGCACCTCGCTGATGCGGGCCGCCGTGCAGGCGGGCGTGAACGTGCCCAAGCTGTGCGCCACCGACAGCCTCAAGTCCTTCGGCTCGTGCCGCCTGTGCCTGGTCGAAATCGAAGGCCGTCGCGGATTCCCGGCCTCGTGCACGACCCCGGCCGAAGCCGGAATGAAAGTGAAGACGCAGACCGACAAGCTGGCCGACCTGCGCCGTGGCGTGATGGAGCTGTATATCTCCGATCACCCGCTCGACTGCCTGACCTGCCCCACCAACGGCAACTGCGAACTGCAGGACATGGCCGGCGTGGTGGGCCTGCGGGAAGTGCGCTACGGCTACGACGGCGCCAACCACCGTGCCGAGGCCAAGGACGAATCCAACCCGTACTTCACCTACGATCCCTCCAAGTGCATCGTGTGCAACCGCTGTGTGCGCGCCTGCGAGGAAACCCAGGGCACCTTCGCGCTCACCATCAGCGGCCGCGGCTTCGACTCGCGCGTGACGGCGGGGCAGGGCGACAGCTTCATGGATTCCGACTGCGTGTCGTGCGGTGCCTGCGTGCAGGCCTGCCCCACCGCCACGCTGGCCGAAACCTCCATCATCCGCATGGGGCAGCCCGAGCACAGCAAGGTCACCACCTGCGCCTACTGCGGCGTGGGCTGTGCCTTCAAGGCGGAGATGAAGGGCAATGAAGTGGTGCGCATGGTGCCGTACAAGAACGGCCAGGCCAACGAGGGCCACTCGTGCGTGAAGGGCCGTTTCGCCTTTGGCTACGCGACCCACAAGGACCGCATCCTGAACCCGATGATCCGTGCCAGGATCACCGACCCGTGGCGCGAAGTGTCGTGGGAAGAGGCGATCAGCCACGCGGCCTCCGAGTTCAAGCGCATCCAGGCCAGGCATGGCCGCGACTCCATCGGCGGCATCGTGTCCTCGCGCTGTACCAACGAGGAAGGCTACCTGGTGCAAAAGCTGGTGCGCGCCGCCTTCGGCAACAACAACGTCGATACCTGCGCGCGGGTTTGCCACTCGCCCACCGGCTACGGCCTCAAGCAGACGCTGGGCGAATCTGCCGGCACGCAGACCTTCCGCTCGGTGGAGAAGGCCGACGTCATCATGGTGATGGGCGCCAACCCCACCGATGGCCATCCGGTGTTTGCCTCGCGCATGAAAAAGCGCCTGCGCGCCGGCGCCAGGCTGATCGTGATCGATCCGCGCCGCATCGACCTGGTCGACTCGCCCCACGTGCGCGCCGACTTCCACCTGCAACTGCGCCCCGGCACCAATGTCGCCGTCGTGACCTCGATGGCGCACGTGATCGTGAGCGAAGGCCTGATGGCCGAATCGTTCATCGCCGAGCGCTGCGAGGACCGTGCGTTCCAGCAATGGCGCGATTTCGTCATGCTGCCGGAGAACTCGCCGGAAGCGATGGCCGAGATTACCGGCATCCCCGCCGAACAACTGCGCGGCGCGGCGCGCTTGTATGCCACCGGCGGCAACGCCGCGATCTATTACGGCCTGGGCGTGACCGAACACGCGCAGGGCTCCACCACCGTGATGGGCATCGCCAACCTGGCCATGTGCACCGGCAATATCGGCCGCGAAGGCGTGGGCGTGAATCCGCTGCGCGGCCAGAACAACGTGCAGGGCTCCTGCGATATCGGCTCCTTCCCGCACGAGCTGCCGGGCTATCGCCATGTATCGGACTCCACCACGCGCGGCCTGTTCGAGTCCGCCTGGAACGTGGAGATCAGCCCGGAGCCGGGCCTGCGCATTCCCAACATGTTCGAGGCCGCGCTGTCGGGCAGCTTCATGGGCCTGTACTGCCAGGGCGAGGACATCGTGCAGTCCGACCCGAATACGCAGCACGTGGCAGCCGCGCTGTCGTCGATGGAATGCATCGTGGTGCAGGACATCTTCCTCAACGAGACCGCCAAGTACGCGCACGTGTTCCTGCCGGGCTCGTCCTTCCTGGAAAAGGACGGCACCTTCACCAACGCCGAACGCCGCATCTCGCGCGTGCGCAAAGTGATGCCGCCCAAGGCGCGCTATGCCGACTGGGAAGCCACCGTGCTGCTGTCCATCGCGCTGGGCTATCCGATGGACTACAAGCATCCGTCCGAGATCATGGACGAGATCGCGCGGCTGACCCCCACCTTCAGTGGCGTCAGCTACCAGCGCCTGGAGGAACTCGGCAGCATCCAGTGGCCGTGCAACGACGCTGCGCCCGAGGGCACGCCCACCATGCATATCGACGCATTCGTGCGCGGCAAGGGCAAGTTCATCATCACGCGCTACGTGCCCACCGCCGAGCGGGTGAATCGCAAGTTCCCGCTGATCCTCACCACGGGCCGCATTCTGTCGCAGTACAACGTGGGCGCGCAGACGCGGCGCACCGACAACGTGAAGTGGCACGACGAAGACCGGCTGGAGATCCATCCGCACGACGCCGAGGAACGCGGCATCAAGGACGGGGACTGGGTTGGCGTGCAAAGCCGCGCGGGCGAAACGGTGCTGCGCRCCATCGTCAGCGAGCGCATGCAGCCGGGCGTGGTCTATACCACCTTCCACTTCCCCGAGTCCGGCGCCAACGTGATCACCACCGACAACTCGGACTGGGCCACAAACTGCCCCGAGTACAAGGTCACCGCGGTGCAGGTGATGCCGGTGGCGCAGCCGTCCGAATGGCAGCGGCAGTACCGCGACTTCCACGAGCAGCAGATGCAGTTGCTGCAGGCGGCCAGCGCCGAGGCGGGTTCGGCATGACGCTCTGCGAACTCGCCATGGCCAGGCCCGATGCGGTGGCGTCTTTCAGCGATGCCGAGCCGCCTACGCACAGCACCTTCGCCGTCAATCGCTGCCGCCTGGGCGAGCTGGCGCTGGAGGACGACGAGATCGCCGAGGAGGTGCCGGTCGCGCTCGAGTACAACGGCATCTCGCATGCGGTCATGCTGGCCTCGCCGGCCGATCTCGAAGACTTCGCGTTGGGCTTCAGCCTGAGCGAAGGGCTGGTGGCCAGCCCGCGCGACGTTTATGAGATTGAGACCGAGGTCCGTCCCGAGGGTATCGCGGTGCAGTTGCGCATTGCGGCGGAAGCCTTCGCCGCGCTCAAGGATCGGCGCCGCGCCATGGCGGGCCGCACCGGCTGCGGGCTGTGCGGCACGGAATCGCTGCAGGAAGTCATGCGCGCGCCGGCGCCGGTCAGCAGCAAGGCGAGCTTCAGCGATGCGGTGCTGTACGCCGCGTTCGGGCAGTTGCAGACGCGCCAGGAACTGCTGCGCCATACCGGCTCCACGCACGCCGCCGCCTGGCTGCGCGCTGACGGCCAGGTAGCATTGGTCCGCGAAGACGTGGGCCGCCACAACGCGCTTGATAAACTGATCGGCGCGCTGGCACGCACTGGCGAGGACCGCTCGCGCGGCGCCGTGCTGGTCACCAGCCGCGCCAGCTACGAAATGGTGCTGAAGACCGCCAGTGCCGGCGTTGGCGTGCTGGCCGCCGTCTCAGGCCCGACCGCGCTGGCGGTGCGTCTGGCGCTCGATGCCGGCGTTACGCTGGCCGGTTTTGTGCGCGCCGGGCGCCACGTGGTCTACTCTCATCCCCAACGTTTGCACAGCAGGACGGAACAGGCATGAACTCCGATAACCTTGTCAAGATGGCGAACCAGATTGGCACCTTCTTCGAGGCCATGCCGGACCGCGAGGAAGCGGTGGCGGATATCGCCAGCCATATCAAGCGTTTCTGGGAGCCGCGTATGCGGCGCGCGTTGCTGGCGCGGATGGACAGTGGTGAGGATGCCGGGCTGGACGAGATTGTCCTGTTGGCGGTGACTCGGCATCGGGGGGTGTTGGAGTGATGGGGGGAGGTTGTTGGGGGTGGTCGTTGTTTTTTTTGAGCGGTGGTGGTTATTGCACCCAACAGCCATACGACATTCGCCTGCTGGGGTGGTCGTTGTTTCTTTGAGCGGTGGTGGCATGTTGCACCCAAGAGCGTACGACATCCCCCTGCGGGGGACGCCGGTCACTTATATGAACGCGCCCCGGTTTGCTAGGTAAATGTCACGCGATGCTCGATCAGGGTTGGTTRCAGACTTATATCCGGCCTAGTGCAGGCCAAGCCTGCGGCCCCGATGGAATTCGCCAAGAGCGGCCCTTACCTCTTCAGCGTGCTCGAAGCACCAGTGACCGATCAGGGTCCAGCTCTTGCGGTCCAACCTGTCTTGCCATCTCGCTCATCTACCGTCGCAACCTTCTAGTCGAATTCAGTAACCTTGCTTGCAAGCCGCGGCTAGGCCAGCTCCGCCTACGGTCGTTGTAGGCGGAGCTGGCCTAGTGCGGAATTCGCCGTTTGCTTGGCCCTCTCGGCTTTCTTTAACTCATGGTTTCTTTCATACGGCTCATTGCCCATCAGCACGGCCCACGCAGTTCGCGCCGCCTTGTTGGCTAGCGCCACCACCGTCACGTTGGTGGGCCGTCGGCGTGCCAGTTGCTCGCACCACAAGCCTTTGTCCTTGGCTCGGAACAGGACTGCCCTGGCGCCATGGATCAGCAGCATGCGTAGATAGCGGTCACCGCGTTTGCTGATCGCGCCCAGGCGCACCTCGCCCCCAGTGCCGTGCTGACGCGGCACCAGCCCGAGTTAGGCCGACAGTTGCCGCCCCGATCGGAAGCCGCGCGCATCGCCGATAGTCGCGACCAGTGCTGTGGCCGTGAGCATGCCGATTCCCGGAATTGTCATCAGCCGTTGGCACTCTGGCTGCGTCTGGGATCAGGCCTTGATTTGTCCCTCCAGCCCCTCGATACCCTTGTCCAGGCGGCCGATCAAGTCGAACTGCTCGCGCAACGCTTCGAACATCCTCGCGGGCACGTCTTGCTCGACTTCGGCCAACCGCTCGCGCATTTCCGCCAAGCCCGCCTGACGCCCCTTTTTGAAGCTCAAGCCAAACTCATAGAGCGCCCCACGCAGGGCATTGATCATCATGGTCCGCATCTTGATGTGCTGCTCGCGCATCCGATGCAACACCAGCGTGGCCTGCTGCTCCACCGTCTTTGGCGTCACCGCAGGCATGTCCGGCTGTTGTGCCGCGGTCCAGATCGCTCGCGCGTCTGCGGCATCGGTCTTGTTGGTCTGCACGAATGGCCGAACGAATTTCGCGTGCAGCAGCTTCACCTCGTACCCGAGCGACATGAGCTTGCGGGCCCACCAGTGCCCGCTGCCGCATGCCTCCAACGCCACGCGTCCTTTGTGCTGAGCTAGAAACTCGATCAGCTTTTGACGCTGGAATCGCCGGTTGTGAATCTCGCCAGTCTCAGGGTCAACCCAGTACAGCTGGAACACATGCTTTGCAATATCCAGCCCAAATGTCATAGCATTCATTTCGGGTCCCTCCGTTCCTGTAGTGGTGGTGACATCTTCCACTCTGGCACATTGCGATGCCGYTCGGTCTGGAGGGACCCCCCTCTCATCAGACTCTTTTCTGCCCGACCCACACTACCGTCTCGCCACCTCGCGCTCCACTGCGGGGACGGGGCGCGTTCATACCATCTCTTCTTTGCTTCGGCAAAGAAGACTAACGAGAAGAAAGCCGACCCTGCCGGGGGCAGAGCAATCAGGCTTTCGGATATCGGTGGTTTCGTCGTGCGGCCCAGAGTGCCGGCGGGCTTCTGCCGGTACCGGCTTGACTGGCCACGATGCTGCCAGCTTCCGGGATTCGTGGTGGGGCCCCCGGTAGCAGACATCACAGACTTCGAGCCGTCTGTCGCTCGCGAAGTGGGCGGCCACGAAGTTGCAGGCGGTCCGGTTCCGTCGTGGGCGCGGTGGCACCGGGTGATATGCCCGAGGCCTTCACCACCGCGCCCGCCCCACCACGAAACCATGGGCATGTGATGTGTCG
>NZ_JBFTLX010000101.1:0-22704 GCF_056396665.1 Cupriavidus sp. 05T313
TCGTCGAAATCGTTGAGGTCGAACAGCAGCGAGCGTTCAGGGCTGGCAAACCCGCCGAAGTTGGCCAGGTGGCAGTCGCCGCAGATCTGGATGGGGATGTCTGAATTCGGCGTACCGGCGAGGTCATGCGCCTGGATGATGGCGCTGCCACGGTAGAAGGTGAAAGGCGATTCGATCATGCGGCCATAGCGCAGCGGCACCAGCCGTTCGACACGGCCGGCGCTGTTGATCTCCAGCAACYCGACGGGATCTCGTTCGACGYTGCCGACCGCGACATGCGCGCTGCGGGGAACGTGTTTGCGCGTGMCYTTGCCGCGTTCGCGGCGGGATTCGATGTCTWCAGGGGTGTCCACAAGCGCTCCTTGAATTTCGGCTCTGTCTCTGTGCTTTTCTGTGTTATTGCCGGTAGGGATTGCAACGCTCGCCTATCTCCGTAGCATAGGCCACCCCCGCCCCATAAGGGATCTGGTTGCGGGTGCCGCGCTGCGTCACGACGGGACTGTCGCCGCCATCGCCCGTGAGTGGAAAGAACGGGCACGCCAGAAAGCGAAGCGGTAGATCCAAGAAGAGATCGAGAATCAACCAGGGCAGACCAATTTATGCCGCATCGCGCGGAGACGCTTTTTCGGCAGATTCGGCTAAATACTCCGTCCGGATGCTTGACCTTGACATAATCGGAAGCTCTAAAGTGGCCACCGTTATGAAGGAGCTTCCCAATTTTTCAAGGAGCAGTGATGAGTTCCAGCCCGACAGGCAGTGTTGCGATCAGCATCCCGGTCGAAGGCATGACTTGCGCTTCGTGCGTGGGCCGCGTCGAAAAGGCCCTGAGGGCCGTGCCAGGCGTGAACAAGGCCAGCGTCAACCTCGCGACCGAGCGCGCCGACATCACTTTTGACGGGGTACCGAATGTCGAGGCCGCTGTGCAGGCGGTGCAGAAGTCCGGCTATAACGTGGCTTCGAGCACCATTGAGTTATCGGTAACGGGCATGACCTGCGCCTCGTGCGTGGGCCGCGTCGAAAAGGCCCTGAAAGCCGTACCGGGCGTCAACAATGCAACCGTCAACCTCGCGACTGAGCGCGCGCGGATCAGCGCCGCTGGCGGCACCTCGCCCGAAGCCCTGATCCAGGCCGTTGCCAGGGCAGGCTACGAGGCGCAGGTCATCTCGGGCGACACCAGCAACACCGATGCCGTGGCCGAGCGCCAGGCTGTCGAACTGAAGTCGCTAAGGCGCGCCCTGACGATTGCCACGCTTTTCGCCCTCCCCGTTTTCATCATGGAGATGGGCGCGCACCTGGTTCCGGCGTTTCACCACGTGATTGCAAAAAGCATCGGCACGCAGAACAGCTGGTATATCCAGTTCGTGCTCTCGAGCATCGTGCTGTTCGGGCCGGGGCTGCGTTTCTTCAAGAAGGGCATCCCGGCGCTGCTGCGGGGTGCGCCGGATATGAATTCGCTGGTGGCGGTAGGTACCTCCGCCGCCTATGCCTACTCGGCCGTGGCTACGTTTGCGTCGGGCCTGCTTCCCGCCGGCACGGTCAATGTCTACTACGAAGCCGCCGCTGTCATCGTGGCGCTGATCCTGCTTGGCCGCTATATGGAAGCCCGCGCCAAGGGCAACACCTCGGAAGCGATCAAGCGGCTGCTCGGTTTGCAGGCCAAGACCGCGCGTGTGGTGCGTGATGCCGCGACGCTTGAGGTTCCTATCGAAGAAGTGGTCGCGGGCGAGCTGATCGAAGTTCGTCCCGGCGAGCGCATTCCTGTGGACGGCGAAGTCGTGGCCGGCAATAGCTTCATCGACGAATCCATGATCAGTGGCGAACCGGTACCCGTGGAAAAGAAGCCCGGCTCGGAAGTGGTGGGGGGCACTGTCAACCAGAACGGCGCGCTGACATTCCGCGCCACCAAAGTCGGCAACGACACCGTGCTGGCGCAGATCATCCGCATGGTCGAGCAGGCGCAAGGCTCCAAGCTGCCGATCCAGGCGATGGTCGATCGCATCACCATGTGGTTCGTGCCGGCAGTCATGGCCGCCGCCGCGCTGACGTTCGTTATCTGGCTGAGTTTCGGACCGGACCCCGCCCTGACATTCGCGCTTGTCAACGCGGTTGCCGTGCTGATTATTGCCTGCCCGTGCGCGATGGGCCTGGCGACGCCGACGTCGATCATGGTGGGCACCGGGCGCGCGGCGCAAATGGGCGTGTTGTTCCGCAAGGGCGAGGCACTGCAATCCCTGAAGGACGCCAGGGTGGTGGCCGTTGACAAGACCGGAACGCTGACCAAAGGGCGTCCCGAACTGACGGATCTGATCGTTGCCCCGGGACTCGAACGGTCAGTGGTGCTGGGCAAGGTAGCCACTGTCGAAGCGAAGTCCGAACACCCGATTGCACAGGCCATCGTCGATGCCGCCAAGGCGCAAAAGATCGCCCTGGGCACCATCGGGCAGTTCGATTCGATTACGGGCTTTGGGGTCAGCGCCCGGGTGGATGGCGATCTGGTCGAGATTGGCGCCGATCGCTTCATGCGGAAGCTGGGCTTGGATGTCGAAGCGTTCAGCGCGGATGCGGCGCGCCTGGGCGACGAAGGCAAGACACCGTTGTACGCAGCTATCAATGGCCGGCTTGCAGCCATGATTGCCGTAGCCGACCCGATCAAGGAAACTACGGCGGCCGCCATCCAGGCCTTGCACGGCCTTGGCCTGAAGGTTGCCATGATCACCGGCGACAACCGTCGCACCGGCGAGGCAATCGCCCGCCAGTTGGGCATTGATGAGGTGGTTGCCGAAGTGCTGCCCGACGGCAAGGTCGAGGCGGTACAGCGGCTTAAGAAGCAGTACGGTCCTATCGCGTATGTGGGCGATGGCATCAATGACGCGCCGGCGCTGGCCGAGGCCGATGTGGGACTTGCTATCGGTACAGGCACGGACATTGCCATCGAGGCGGCGGACGTGGTGCTGATGTCCGGCGACCTGGGTGGCGTGCCCAACGCGATTGCATTGTCGAAGGCCACGATCCGCAACATCAAGCAGAACCTGTTCTGGGCGTTTGCCTACAACGCTGCCCTGATTCCGGTCGCGGCTGGCCTGCTGTACCCGGTCAACGGCAACTTGCTTTCGCCGGTGTTTGCTGCAGGCGCCATGGCCTTGTCCAGCGTGTTTGTCCTTACCAACGCGCTGCGGCTGCGCGGCTTCGTTGCCCCCTTCGCGGTCAAGGCTTGAGGCGAGACTGGTCCGGCCGGGAGGTCATAGCCGTGTAGGCGGGCTTTTTGGTTAAGCATCGCCATGGTATGAATCTCGAAGGACAGCCCAACTGGCGTGAGCGGCTACCAAGCGGCCGGCTCCCGGCGTCGCCCGGTTTGCCGCGGCGAACCCTGGCATTCCCCCGGACAACGCCAGCCTGGCAAGCAGCAATTCACCGTAGGAATTCAATGTCAGATCAGGGAGTACCGGCCCGGCAATCATCCAGTAGTCGAGGGCTCCCGTGTGACGTCTCCCATCGCGTCTGCCCATACAAGCCGGCGATGCGAAAATGAGAGGATCGGCGAGCTTCGCCGGCCGCCCCGCCGCTTCCCCTTTCCGCATTCCCCTTGCCCCATAACGGTTCCTGACCACCTGATCCGCCAAGCCCGGTCAGGGGCCGGTGGCGCTCGCCACGGCAGGCGGCAAAAATTTCTCCGGCGGCCCGGCAGATTCTCCGATCTCGTGCGTCAGGGATACAGAGACGCTGCGAGCTTATGCCCGGCGTCGCGTGAACCACCCGGCCACCACCCTGTCTCCACCCCCTTTTCGGAAAGGAAAACCGCACCTTGGCTCCCCGCCTGCCCCCGGACACCGGCCGCTCTTGCGCGCCGCCCCTTGCGAGCGCTGCCGCATGAAGCATCCCGCCCCCTCCCAAGCCATGCGGATTGCATCGCGCGCGGCCGCGGCGATCCTGGGCGGCTACCTGCTCGCCTCCGCCAGCATCCTGGCCTGCGCCGCGGTGCTGCCTGGCCTGCGGGCCGAAGCCGTCATGACCACCAGCCTGCTCAGCTACGCCATCTACACCGGCGCGGCGCTCTGGGCCTTCGCGGCCCGCTCGGCCCGCCGCGCCTGGCTGGGGCTGCTGGCGCCATCCGCCGTCCTGCTTGCAACCGCCGCGGCCGGGCACTGGACGCGAGGCCTGCCATGAAAGGGACGTTCCGCCAATCGATGGCATGGCTGCACACCTGGTGTGGCCTGTGGCTGGGCTGGCTGCTGTTCGCCGTGTTCCTGACTGGCAGCCTTAGCGTGTTCGACGGCGCCATCACGCGCTGGATGCAGCCGGAGCGGCTGGAAGTCAGCGCCGGAATGCCCGACCCGGCGCAGGCGCTGGCCCACGCCCAGCGCTACCTGGAGCGCCATGCGCCGCAATCCGGCCACTGGGAAATCGAGTTTCCCTCGCCCGAAGACGCCGCCATGCATGTGCACTGGGACGGGCAGGCCGGTGGCGAGATCCGCCTCGACCCCAACACCGGCGCCGTGCTGCCGGCACCGCGAGACACGCTGGGCGGCCATCACTTCGTGCTCTTCCACTATGAACTGCACGGCGGCATGCTGGGCGTATGGATCGTCGCCTTCGCCACCATGGCCATGCTGGTAGCGCTGGTATCGGGCATCGTCACCCATAAGCGCTTCTTCAAGGATTTCTTCACCTTCCGGCCGGGCAAGGGCCAGCGCTCCTGGCTCGATGCGCACAATGCGCTGGGCGTGCTGACGCTGCCCTTCCTGTTCATGATCTCGTACACGGGACTCATCATCTGGTGGCCCGATACCATGCCGGCGGGGATCCGGACGTACTACGAAGGCAGCGAAGCCAAGCTGTTCGGCGTGCTCGGGCGGGCCGGCTGGCTCGAGCCCAAGGTCCTGCCTCCTCCCGGCGCGCCCGCCACGCTGGTGGCATTGCCCACGCTGCTGGCCGATGCACGCGCACGGCTGGCTGCGGCGGACGACGCCGGCGCAAACGCGATCGCCTCGGTGGCGGTGGCGCGGCCCGGGCGCGGCAACGCCACTGTCAGCATTGCCGGCCTCTATCGCTACGATGGCCTCGCCTTTTCGTCGCAGCGCGAGTTCCGCTACGACGGCGTCACCGGCGCCTACTTGTCGGCCCACGCCGAGGACGAGATGCTGGGCACCGGCGGCGCGGCGCCGCTGGTCGCCGGCTCGGTCATGCGCACGCTGCATATGGCGCGCTTCGGCGGCAATGCGGTGAGGTGGCTCTACCTTGCCTGCGGCCTGGCGGGCTCCGCCATGATCGCCACCGGCCTGCTGCTGTTCTCCACCAAGCGCGGCAACCGCAAGGCGCGCGAGTTCGGCGCCGCCAGCGCGCGCGTCTACGGCACCATCGACCGCCTCAACGTGGCAGCCGTCGCCGGCCTGGCGATTGCCTGCGCTGCCTACCTTTGGGGCAACCGCCTGCTCCCGGTGGCGCTGGAGGCGCGCCACGAGTGGGAAATCGCCGTGTTCTTCTCCATCTGGCTGGCAGCCACGGTGCACGCTTTGGCCAGCCAGCCGGCCAAAGCGTGGCCGCGCCAACTGGCGCTGGCCGGCCTGCTTTGCCTGATCCTGCCGCTGCTCAATGCGCTGACCACGGGCTGGCACCTGCTGCGCTATGCCTCGCTCGGGGACTGGCAAAGCGCCGGCCTGGAACTCGGCGCCCTCACCCTTGGCACCCTGCTGCTGTGGGCCGCCGCCAGGGTGCGCCGGGCCGGCCGCCAGGCCATGCCCCGTTCGCCAGGCAGGCGTGCCGGCGCGGCGGCCACGCCGGGAGAAGCATGATGGCCCTGATATCGATGCCCCCGGCGCTGGCCGCCTCGGCAACCCTGGCCTTGTGTTACGCCGGCATGGCCAGCCTCAGCCTCGCCATGGACCGGCACCACGGACAAATCTGGCGGCGCGATCCCGCCMCTCCGGCACGCTGGCTGCTGCGCGGCTGCGGCTGGCTGCTGCTCGCCCTGGCGGCCTGGCCCTGCCTGCGCGGCTGGGGCGCCAGCATCGGCGCCGTGGTCTGGGCCGGCTCGCTCTGCGCCGGCGCCCTGGCTTACGTGCTGATACTGGCTTATCACCCCCGAACGGCAGCGGCGCTGGCCTTGCCGGCGACGGTCTTTGCCGCCGCCAGGCTGGCGGTGCCGGCGTAGGGCTTGCCAGCGTGCCTCACATGCCAGTTCAACTTCCGCGGCGCGGCCACCCCGGACCGCGCCCTCACCTGGTCAACCGGAAAACCCTTAACGCATGGCGCAGCCTCACCGACTCCTTCCCATCACCGGCATCGCCGTCCTGGCCCTCGCCGCGCTAGGCGCCGTGGCCTGGTGGAGCACGGACGCCGCACCGCGCTACGACACCGTCACCATCGCGCGCGGCGACATCGAAACCAGCGTCACCGCGCTCGGCACCCTGCATCCACGCAGCTATGTCGACGTGGGGGCGCAGGTCTCCGGGCAGATCACCCGCTTGCTCGTGCAGGTGGGCGACACCGTGGAACAAGGCCAGTTGCTGGCCGAGATCGATGCCAGCGTGCCGCGTGCCACGGTGGATGCCGGCCGCGCCGAACTGGCCGGCCTCAAGGCACAACTTGCCGAACAGGAAGCGCTGCACATGCTGGCGCAACAGCAGGATGCGCGCCAGCGCCACCTGGCTGGCCAGGAGGCCACCCGCGACGAAGACGTGCAAACCGCCGCGGCCGCGCTCAAGACCGCCGCTGCGCGCATGGCCCGCCTGCGGGCGCAGATCGAGCAAACGCAGTCCACCCTGAACGGCGACGTCGCCAAGCTGGGCTACACGCGCATCTACGCGCCCATGGCCGGCACGGTGGTCACGCTGGAAGCACGCCAGGGGCAAACCCTGAACGCCACCTACCAGACGCCCGCGCTGCTGCGCATTGCCGACCTCGCCACCATGACGGTGTGGACCGAGGTGTCGGAGGCAGACGTGCGCCGCGTGCGCCCGGGCATGCAGGTCAGCTTCACCACGCTGGGCGGCGAGCAGCGCCGCTGGCGCAGCAAGGTGCGCCAGGTGCTGCCGGCGCCGCCGACCCCGGGCAGCCAGGCCCAGCAGACGCAGGGCAACCAGCAGGCCACGCCGGCGAGCAAGGTCGTGCTGTACACCGTGCTGTTCGACGTCGGGAACAGCGATGGCGAACTGATGCCGCAGATGACCGCCCAGGTCTCCTTTGTCTCCGCCGAAGCGCGCGGCGTGGTGGTCGCCCCGCTGGCCGCGCTGCAGGCCGTGGACGGCAGGCCCGACCGCTTCCGCGCCCGTGTGCTGGACACTGCCGGCAAGGCGCAGGCGCGTGAGATCCGCGTTGGCGTGCAAGACCGCTTGCGCGCGCACATCGTCGATGGGCTGCGCGAAGGCGACCGGCTGATCACCGGCGAGYGCAAGCCTGCAGACGACATGCCGAGGTTCCGCCTGTGAACCTGCCCTTGAACCCACCGGCACTGCTGGAGCTGCGCGGCATCCGCAAGCGCTATGGCGGCGGCAGCGACGGCGCCAGCCCTGCCACCGAAGTGCTGCGCGGTATCTCGCTGCGCATCGAGGCGGGCGAGTTCGTCGCCATCGTCGGCAGTTCCGGCTCGGGCAAATCGACGCTGATGCACCTGCTGGGTTGCCTGGACCGTCCCAGCGAAGGCAGCTACCTGATCTGTGGACAGGACGTGGCGGGATTCGACGCCGACCAGTTGGCATGGCTGCGGCGCGAAGCCTTCGGCTTCGTGTTCCAGGGCTACCACCTGATCGCCACCGAAACGGCGCGCGAGAACGTGGAAGTGCCGGCCATCTATGCCGGCCAGCCCACCGCCGCCCGGCAGGCCCGCGCGGAGGCGCTGCTCACGCAGCTCGGCCTTGCCGGACGCGCCGGCCATCGCCCCGGCCAGCTCTCCGGCGGCCAGCAGCAGCGCGTGTCGATCGCGCGGGCGCTGATGAACGGCGGACGCATCATCCTGGCAGACGAACCCACCGGCGCGCTCGATTCGCGCAGCGGCGCCGAGGTCATGGCGCTGTTGTCGGGGCTGGCGGCTGCCGGGCACACGGTGATCCTGATCACGCACGATCGCGGCATCGCGGCGCAGGCCCGCCGCGTGATCGAGATCCGCGACGGGCTGGTGATATCGGACTCCGCCAGCGCTCGCCATGCGGCGCCCGAGGCCGCCGATGCCAACCCGCCCGCCCAAGGCGCCAACGACGCCGCCCAACTGCTTGCCCGCATGCGCGCGGGCAAGGACCGCCATGCCTCGCTCGCGGCCGACGTGGCCGAGGCCGCGCGCGCCGCGTGGCGCGTGATGTGGAGCAACCGTTTCCGCACCGGGCTGACCCTGCTCGGCATCGTTATCGGCGTCGCCTCGGTGATCGTCATGATGGCGATCGGCAGCGGCTCGCAGTACCAGGTGATGAAGAAGATGGCGGTGTTCGGCGCCAACAAGATGTATGTGGGCGTGCTGCCCCCGACCAGCCGCGACCGGAGCGGGCCGCTCACGCTGGCCGATGTGGAGGCCATCCGCGGCGTGCCGAATGTGGAACTCGCCATGCCGTATATCGAAGGCTTCGTGATGGCGCGGCGCGGCAATGTCGACCACCGCACCGAAGGCGGCGGCGCCACCACGGATTTTGCCGCGGCGCTGGACTGGGGGCTGGCCGAGGGCGTGTACTTCGACGCCCGCGACGAACGCGATCTCGGCAAGGTTGCGGTAATTGGCAAGCGCGTGCGCGATGCCTTGTTCGAGGACGGCAGTGACCCCATCGGCCAGACCATCCTGCTGGACAGCGTGCCGTTCCAGGTCATCGGCGTGCTCGCCGAGAAGGGTGCCCTGGCCGGCAACGCCGACGAGGACGAGCGCGTGGTGGTGCCTTTCTCCACGGCCAGCGCGCGGCTCTACGGCAATCCCTATCCCACCTGGGTCGCGGTTTCAATCCGCGACATGCAGCAAGCCAGACAGACCGAGCAGGCCATCCTGGCCGCCCTCGCCGCCCGGCGCGGCAACCAGGATGCACGCGTGTACAACCGCGCGGAGTCGATCCGCGTAAGCGCGGAGACCGAACGCACCATGACACTGATGCTCGGCCTGATTGCCGCCATCTCGCTGCTGGTCGGCGGCATCGGCGTGATGAACGTCATGCTGATGACGGTGCGCGAGCGCACCCGCGAGATCGGCATCCGCATGGCCACCGGCGCGCGCCAGCGCGACATCCTGCGCCAGTTCCTGACCGAAGCCGTGCTGGTATCGCTGCTCGGCGGCGTAACGGGCGTGGTGCTCGGCATCGCCGTGGGCCTTGCCCTGCAACTGGCCAGGGTGCCGGTGATCTTCTCGCTCACGGCCATCGCCGGCGCCTTTGGCTGCGCCGTAGCCACCGGCCTGCTGTTCGGCTACATGCCAGCCCGCCAGGCGGCTCGCCTCGACCCCGTACAAGCACTGGCAAGCGAATGACAACCATGAGCGCCCTGACTTCCCTCGCCCTGCGCGCGGCCTTGCTGGCGACCGCGCTGGCCACCGGCGGCTGCGCCACGAAGGCCACACCCGAGGCCCCGCTGCCCGCCACGCCCGCGCAATGGCGCTACGCGCCCCCGGACCGGGCCGGCGCCGATCCGGTCAGCATCGACTGGTGGCAATCGCTAGGCAATGCCGAACTGGATGCGCTGGTGCGGCGGGCCCGCGCCGACAATCCCGGCATCGCCGCCGCATACGCCCGGGTGCAGCAGGCACGCGCCAGTGTCACCATTGCCCGCGCACCGCTGTTGCCGGAGCTCACCGGCTCCGCCGACGCCCGGCGCTATGGCGGCTCGGGCATCAGCAGCAGCGACAGCTCGGCCAATTTCCGCCTCGGGCTCGCGGCCAGCTATGAAGTGGACCTGTGGGGCGGCAACCGCGCCGCCGCAGGCAGCGCCGCCGCCTCCTTGCGCGCGGCCGGTTTCGCGCAGGATGCCGTCACGCTGTCGGTGACCGGCGAAGTCGCGCTGGCCTGGCTGCAAACCGTCAGCCTGCGCGAGCGCATCGCCATTGCCACCCGCATGCTGGACAATGCCCGCGGCGTACTGGCCGTGGTCGATGCGCGCCAGCGCGCCGGCAGCGCGACCGCGCTGGAACTGGCGCAGCAGCGCGGCCTGGTGGCCGGCCGGGAGCGCACCTTGCGCCTGCTGGCGCAACGCGCCAACGACAGCCAGGTCGCGCTGGCGATCTTGCTGGGGCAGTCCGCCAGCAGCTTCGAAATCAGCACCGCCAGCCTTGCCGGCCTGCGCGATCCCGCCATCGACAGCGGCCTGCCCGCCGAACTGCTTACGCGCCGCCCCGACCTGGCCGCGGCAGAGGCCAGGCTGGCGGCCGCCGACGGCAATATCGCCGTGGCCCGCGCGCTGATGCTGCCGCGCCTCGCCCTGACCGCCAGYGCCACCGGGCAAAGCGACCGCCTGCACACCCTGTTCGAGAACCCGGTCTACGCCATCGCCGCCGGCGTGCTGGCGCCGATATTCAACGCCGGACGGCTGGCCGCCGGGCATGACATGGCCATCGCGCAGAAGCAGGAATTGCTGGCGGACTACCGCCGCGCCATCGTCGCGGCCTCGGGCGATGTGGAAGTGGCGCTCAACACCATCGCCGGCGTCGGCGCCCAGCGTATCGCACAGGATGAGGAGCTGGCGCAGGCCCGGCGCGCCTTCGCGCTGGCGGAACGCCGCTATCGCGCCGGCGCGGAAACGCTGCTGATCGTGCTGGACGCCCAACGCACCTTTTACGCCGCCGAGGACGATGCCGCCCAGTTGCGCCTGGCTGCCCTGCAAGGCTCGGTGCTCCTGTACAAGGCCCTTGGCGGCGGATGGAGGCCGGATACGCAATGGTAGGGAGATGTGCCCGCCCACTCACGGCAGAAGCACGCCTTGTTTTTGAGTAGCGACCTCGCATACAATGCGAATCATTCTCAATAGCGTTTGGCGCATGGCGCCCGCATTATCCAGGCGCCATGGCCACGGCAGACACGCTTCCCCAGTCGGAACTCCACACGCTCTACCGCAACCACCACAGCTGGCTGGTCAACCTGCTATGGCGCAAGCTGGGCAATGCGGACAACGCCGCCGACCTGGCCCAGGATACGTTCACCCGCCTGCTGGTGGCCTGCGACGCCAGCTCGCTGCGCGAGCCGCGTGCCTACCTGACCACTGTGGCGAGCCGGCTGACGGCGCAATATTTCCGCCGCCTCGCGCTTGAGCGCGCCTATCTCGAAGCGCTGGCCCTCCAGCCGGAAGCCACCGCCCCTTCGCCCGAAACCCGCGCGCTGGTGGTAGAGGCGCTGACCGCCGTGAGCACGGTACTCGACCAGCTCCCCCCACGCGTGTGCGAAGCCTTCCTGCTGTCGCAACTGGATGGCCTGGCCTACCGCGAGATCGCGCAGCGGCTCGACGTCACCGTCAACGTCGTGCAGAAATGGATGAGCAAGGCCTTCCTGCATTGCTACACCGCGGTCTACGGATGACGCCGGCATCCCCGCCCCGATTGCCCATGGCCTCGCGGCAACCATGAAACCCTTCACACCCCAGCTTGCGCCGCARGCAAGCGATGCCCGTGCAAGCGCACGCATCGAACCGCACGTCATCGCACAGGCGGCGGACTGGATGTCGCGGCTGCAGTCGGGCGCGGCCACCGCTGCCGACCACGCCGCGTGCGAGCAATGGCGGCAAGCCGATCCTGCGCACGAACTGGCCTGGCGGCGCATGGCCCTGCTCGGGCAGGATCTGCGCGCCGGCCTGGACCAGATGCCGGCGGCCGTCGCCCGCAAGGCCCTGCACACGGCCAGCACCGCGGGCACCGCCCGCCGGGCCTCGCGGCGCGCCGCGCTGAAGTCGATTGCCGGCCTGGGTGTCGCGGCGGGCGGGGTCTGCCTGGCGCGCGAGCAACTGTCCTGGCGCAACTGGAACACCTGGACGGCGGACCACCGTACCGGCAGCGGCGAGCGCCGCACCATCGAACTGGCCGACGGCACCCGCGTCGTGCTCAACACAGGCAGCGCCATCGACGTCCGCTTTACGCCGATGCAGCGCGAACTTGTCTTCCTGGCCGGCGAGATCCAGGTGACCACCGGCCATGACCCGGCCGGAAGACCGTTCTCGGTGGCGACCCGCAACGGCAGCATCACACCCATTGGGACGCGCTTTATCGTCCGCGATGGCGTGCTGGCGCCGGACGGCAGCGGCGACAAGCGCGATCCGATCGCTGTCTCCGTGCTCGAAGGCGCGGTGCGGATCCGGGCCCGCCAGCTAAGCGCGCCGCTTCGCCTCGATGCGGGACAGGAGACTGTCTTCACCGCCACCGCCATCGACACGCCGGCCTCCGTTCACCCGCAGGCCGGCGCCTGGCTGGACGGCATGCTGGTGACGGAACAAATGCCGCTGGCCCGGTTCATCGCGGAGCTGGCGCGCTACCGCGCCGGCTCCCTGCGTTGCGATCCGTCGCTGGCCGCATTGCGCGTGTCTGGCGCCTTCCCGCTCGACGATACCGATGCGGTGCTTGCCATCCTCGAAGAAACGCTGCCTGTGCGGGTGCGTTACTTCACGCGCTACTGGGTCTCGGTGGCACCGAAATAAGGCCACGGCACGTTCCAGCGCTTCGCTCCCATGCCTTGATCCGGCAGCGGCCGGCAAGTATCCCGCCTCCTCCCTGGAAATCTTCGTCCGCGCGCGGCAGCTTTTCGCTTCTCGCGCATCAAGTGAATTAGCGGCGCTGCAGAGCCATGCAGCCCACCGCCCTTCCATCACACAAGAATCCAGAGGAACCAGCATCATGGCGCACCGCCCCAGCCCTTGCACGAACCCGCAAGGCACCACGCTACTGTCGCAGCCCCGCGGCCGCTATCGGCACACCCCGCTGGCGCTTGCGCTGCGCGCGGCTGTGCTAGGCACCACATTGGGCGTGGCCACGCTGGCGCCGACCCTCGCCCGCGCCCAGGCGGCACCGGCCAGCGGCAAGCAGTACGACATTGGCGCCGGCTCGCTGGACCAGGTGCTCGGCCGCTTTGGCCGCGAGGCGGGCGTGCTGGTCGCCATCGATCCGGAGCTCACCAAAGGCCTGCACAGCGAAGGCCTGCACGGCACCTATACCGTGACCGAAGCGCTGGCCGCGCTGCTGTCCGGCCAGCAGCTCGAAGCGGTCAGTGGGCCCAGCGGAGGCTATCGCCTGCGCAAGCGCAGCGCGCCGTCCGCGGCGGGCGCCGAAGCCGGCGGCCCCATGCTGGCGGAGGTGAAGGTCACGGCAAACGGGCCGGGCGACGGCGTCACGGAGGGCACCGGCTTGTACACCAGCGATGAGAGCAACACCGCCACCCGGCTGGCCATCACCCTGCGTGAAACACCGCAATCGGTCAGTGTCATAACCCGCCAGCAGATGGACGACCAGGGCCTGACGCAGCTCACCGACGTGATCACCCAGACGCCCGGCCTGATCCTCAACCAGAGCGGCAACCTGGGCTCCGACACCAGTTCGGTCTACTCGCGCGGCTTTCAGGTGGAGAACTACCAGCTCGACGGCGTGCTGCAGCTGAACAGCGGCTATAACTCGCTGTTCCAGACTAACGACATGGCCATCTACGACCGTGTGGAAGTGGTACGCGGTGCCACCGGGCTGATGAACGGCATCGGCTCGCCGGCGGCCACCATCAACCTGGTGCGCAAGCGCCCGGCGCGGGATTTCCAGGCCTCCGTCAGTGTCGAGGGCGGCTCGTGGGACTATCGGCGTTTTGGGGCGGATGTGTCCTCCCCGCTGAACCAGGCCGGCACCGTACGCGGCCGCCTGGTCGCCGCGTACCAGGAAAACAACGGCAACATCGAACGCCTGCATGAGCGCCGTGAAATCTTCTACGGCGTGGTCGAGGCCGACCTGACCCYATCCACGCTGGCCACCGTTGGGTTCTCGTGGCAGAGCTTCGACCTGACGGGCCACGCGCGCTCCGGCCTGCCGCTGTACTTTGCGGACGGCACGCGCACGGCATGGGCCCGCTCGAAGTCGGCGGCCGCCGACTGGGCCTATTCGGCCCGGCGCAACCAGACCGTGTTCGCCTCGCTGGAGCACAAGTTCGACAATAGCTGGCGCGTCAAGGGCACGCTTAGCCACGACACCTACGCCTACGACGAATTGATGGGATATGCCTCCAACGGATATCCCGTGCAGAGCACCGGTGCCGGCCTGGGTCTATGGGCGGGACGATGGGGCGCCAAACCGGAGCAAACCAGCTTCGATCTTTACGCGACGGGGCCCTTCAGCCTGCTCGGCCGCGAGCATGAGCTTGTGCTCGGCACCACCTTCGCACGGACCACCTACAACACACAGACGTATGGGCTCTGGCGCTTCCCTGGCTGGGACAGCAGTATCGCCAACATCTACACGTGGGACGGCCGCACCCCCGCAGCCCCCGAGACCCCGCCCAACGGCACCACCAGGTTCACCGAGCAGAGCACCAGCGCCTACGCCACCGCCCGCTTGCGCCCGACCGACAGCTTGTCCGTGCTGCTCGGTGCGCGCGTCACGAGCTGGCGCAACGACAACAGCACGCTCGACTACGCTTCCGGTACGACGTCGGTGGACAACCGCTCGGAGACCGGCAAGATCACCCCATACGTCGGCCTGGTCTACGACCTGAGCAAGCACTGGTCGGCCTACGCCAGCTATACCAATATCTTCAAGCCGCAAAACAACCGGACAGTCAACGGCAGCTTCCTCGACCCCCTGGTTGGCAACGGTTATGAAATCGGCGGCAAAGGCGCGTTCTTCAACAACCGCCTGAACCTCAGCGGCGCGCTCTACTGGGTCAAGCAGGACAACCTGGCGGTGGCCATCCCCGGCGCCCTCGCGCCCGACGGCTCGCAGGCTTACTACGGCGCATCCGGCGCCAAGACCCGCGGCTACGAGCTGGAAGTCTCGGGCGAACTGACGCGTGACTGGCAGGCAACCGCCAGCTTCGCACGCAACCTCAGCACGGACAAAGACGGCAAGGCGCTCAACACCAATATCCCGCAGGACACCCTCAAGCTGTTCACCACATACCGCATTGCCGCCATTGGCAACGGCCTGACGGTAGGTGGCGGCTTGCGCTGGCAGAACCAGACCTACAGCGACAACCAGGGGCCGCTCGGGGTGCGCTTCACGCAGGGGAGCTACTCGGTGGTGGACCTGATGGCACGTTATGCCATCACCAGGAATGTCTCAGCGACGTTCAACCTCTACAACCTGCTCGACAAGCGCTACTACACCAGCACCAGTTCGTCGTTCTACGGCACGCCGCGCAGCTTTCGCCTGGGGCTGAACGTGAGCTACTGATGCGCGCCGGGCCGGGAGGAAGAAAGTCGCTTGCCGATAGACTATGATGATCGCTTATCTTCCGGCCAACCCGGCCCGTGCCCTCCCCCCAGGCGCGCGGCCTGACCACACATGACCGCCAACGACAACAAAGCGCCGCCCATGAACGTGAAGACGGCGCTGCGCGTGCTTGAGATCATCGAGACCTTTGCCCGCGAGCGGCGCGCGCTCTCGCTATCGGAACTGGCCCGCCTGCTGGCGGTGCCGGCCTCAAGCTGCCTGGCGCTGATCCGCACCCTGACTTCGCTGGGCTATCTCTACGAGACCGGCCGCCGCCAGGGCTATTACCCCACCGGCCGGCTGCTCGCCATGGCGCAACAGATCGCGCGCCACGATCCGGTACTGGACCGCGTGCACGGCACCATGAACGAGCTGCGTGCCGCCACCGGCGAAACCGTGGTGATCGGCAAGCTGCATGAAGGCCGGTGGGTGGTGTACCTCGACGTGCTCGAATCCCCGCACGCGATCCGCTATATCGCCACCGCGGGCGAGCGGCGCGAACTCCACGCGAACTCCATCGGCAAGGCGCTGCTGTCCGTCATGGCGGAGGACGAGCGCCGCGCACTGATGGCGCAACTCAGCTTCGAGCGGTTTACGCCCCGCACGATATCGGGCGTGGCGCAGCTGGAAGCCGAATTGGAGAAGTCCGCCGAGCTGGGCTGCTTTATCAACCTGGGCGAGTCGATGCCCGATGTTGGCGCGCTGGCCTGGCCGGTGCGGCTATCGGGCGAATGCTATGGGATTTCCATTGCGGGCCCGGTCTATCGCATCGAACCCGCGCTGACGCGCTTCTCTGCCATGCTCAGGACGGCCTGCTCGGCGCTGGAACGCGACGAGCGCAGCCGGTTCGCCCAATAGCTGAAAAGCCCGATAGACCGATAGGCCGATAGACCGATAGACCGATAGACCGGCAGGAATCCGCTATCAGGCCGGGCCGGGCGCTTCCGGCTCGCCGCACTCGCGCAGCAGGTCGCGCAGCTCGTTGATGACCGGGAACACCTCGTGGTTCCAGTCCGCGCCCTGCTTGTCGTGCGCTTCCTGTTCCGCCTCCACGATCCAGCGGTCTTCCTTGAAGATCCGCTCGGTGAACCACACTAGCAGCGGCCACGCCAGGTTGAGCACGCCGGGAATGCCGGGCTTCTTGATCGACAGCAATCCGAAGGTGCGGTTGGTGCGCTGCGCCGCGTCGAGCGGCACATAGACGATCCACAAATCCATCACCAGCGTCCCTTCCGAGGTGCGGATCTGCAATGTCTGGTAGGGATAGCAGGTACGGACCGTCATCACATCCTTGCCGCTCTGCCCGCCGTTCTTGCCGCCGCCGAACACCAGCGCTTCGCCCACCGGCTGCTTGCCCTCTTCCCGCGAGAAGGTGTAGTCGACCTCGACCCACCCCTCACCCCGCCGGCGCCCGAGCGAGCGCGCGCGCATCTGGCCCATCTGCCGGCGGTGCAGGAACTGATGGTTCATATCCATCAGGTTCTCGTGCATGAACGAGTAATGGCATTTGACCTCGCGGCCGAAGCGGCGCGTCTTGTACGCCTTGTTGGCCACCGAGCCAAGGTCGGGCAGCGGCGTTTCGTCGGCGAGCACAGCACTGCCCGGGAAGACAAAGATCAGGCCCTCCACCTCGCGGCAAGGATAGGAGCGCACCCCGTTGGGCAGCCGCTCGCGGCCCAGGTAAGGGACATCGATGCAGCGGCCCGTGCAGTCGTAGGTCCAGCCGTGATAGCAGCAGCGAATCGATTCCCCATCGACCACGCCCGCATGCAGCGGCACCTGCCGGTGCGCGCAGCGATCCTCCAGCGCGAACACCGCGCCGGATTCCGTGCGCACCAGCACGATCGGCTCGCCCGCGAAGCGCACGCCATGCGCCTTGCCACGCTTGACTTCGCGCGACCAGGCTAGCGGATACCAATAGTCGGGATGAATGGTGACGCGACGCAGGTCGCGGATCGGTACTTCGGCGGGACTACCGTTGGCACTGCCATCTAGCAACGGGACTGCATGCATGGGGGACTTCTCCTTGCAAGACTGGAATCTCGATTGGCCGACTGCATGGGCTGGAGCTCATTCAGAGATCAGTCTACCTGAAGGCAAGCCGAAGCATGTGCGGCCGGACACAGCCGACGGCAAGCGAACGCCGCCGGATGGGCAGCGTTCGACAGAAACGCCATGCTTGAAGGAGGCGCCGTCAGGGCGCGGTGATGCGGGACGCCGCACCGTCCCGGGCGCACAGGCGGCGGCAGGCCAGCAGCGGCAGGCGAAGCAGGAAGCCGGCGAGCAGGCGCGCATGCATTCCGCTCAGCAAGAGGTTGTCGCGCACGTAGTTGAAGTGCGAGACGCCGCCTTCCTCGGCGCTGAAATAGCGCACCGGCGCGTCCACGTTCAGCGGCCGCACGCCATGCCAGCACATGCGCACCACCGCCTCGGGATCGAAATCGAAACGCCGCATCCAGCGCTGCTTGCGCATGACAGCACGCAGCGGCGCGATCGGGTAGACGCGAAAGCCGTAGAGCGAATCGCCGATGCCGGCCCAGAGCGTTTCCAGGTTGGCCCAGGCGTTGGAGATACGCCGCCCGTAGACCCGGGCCTTCGGCGCGCTGGCATCGAAGACCGGGCGGCCGAGCACCATGACGCCCGGATCGCGTTGCGATGCCGCCATGAAGGGGGCGATCAGGCCGGCCGGGTGCTGGCCGTCGGAATCCATGGTCAGCACGTGGGTGAACCCTTGCGCCGCGGCCTGCTCCAGCCCCTGCAGCACCGCAGCCCCCTTGCCCTGGTTGCGGGGCAGCACGAGCACCCGCAAGCCCGGGTCGGCTGCCGCCTCTTGCTGCAGCCATTGCGTGCTGCCGTCGGTGCTGCCATCCACCACCACCCACACCGGCGACCAATGGCGCCGCGCCTCGCGCACCGTGTCGCGAACCTTGGCCCCAGGGTTGTAGCTGGGAATCAGGACGAGATGGGTGTTGGAAGGCTTGATCATGCGAAGGTGGATCTGGAAACAGTGAAAAAACAAAAACGGCAAGAACAGGAGGCAGGAGGCATGCCGGCAACCCGCCGGCTAGCCCGGCCGCACAAACCTGGCCGCCTAAACGTTGTGCACCGCGGCGCCYGGACGAAGCGGCTCTCTTTCCGGGCGCGACAGTTCCGCCGCATAGTATTGCGCCAGCTCGGCCATGAAAGCGCGCTCGCTCTCGGGCGCGTCGAAGCGCCGGCCCAGCCGGACGCGATAGCAGACCGGCATATCGGGCTTGCGAAAAATCGGCCAGCCCTTCCCGAGGAACGGCGAATCGGTCTCGATAAACAGCGTCTGCACCGGCACGTCCGCACGCTTGGCAATCAGCCCGACGCCGCCCTTGAAGGCATTGACCGGACGGCGGGTGGTGCGCGTGCCTTCAGGGAATACCAGCACCTGGCCGCCACGCCGCAGCTCCTGCACGGCACATCGGATCATGCCGGCCAGCGTGTCGTTACGGATATAGCGCGCCAGCCTGGCAGCGGCACCGAGGAAGGGATTGTCCACCACATCGGCTTTCATGATGCAGGCCGCCCCGGGCAGCCGCGACAACACCAGCAAGGCATCCAGCAAGCCAGGATGATTCGCCGCCAGCACGAGGGGCGGCCCGCCACGCAGGCTATCCAGTTCGCGCAGGTCGAAGCGGCAGGCGCCCATGCCCTCCAGGGCCCACAGATAGAAGCGGAATATGCACATGATCACGAAACGGCCGAAGCGCCGCCCCAGCCCGGCCGGCAGCAGCCAGTAGCAGGCCGCGGCGAAGGGTGCCCACAGCAGGGACACCAGCGCCAGCAACAGCAGGCCTGCATAGAACACGGCATATTCAGCTGCCACCGCAGCCAGGCCAGGCAAGGTTTCGCGTAGTTGACGCCGCATCAGGCCACCTCCACGGACGCGCGCATTCCCCGCTTTCCGCGCGGATGGCGGATTCCGCGAATATCGGGATCGAGGCCGCCCCGGCGGCCTGCGGGATGCAGTGTCATGTCGCGCTCACGCCAGCACTTCCAGCCCATGGCCGGCCGATGCCTCGATTTCCACCAGGAGATCGCCGCGGCAGATGTCGGCCTGCACATAGGCGGCCGCCACGCCGTGCCCGACCGCGCCCTCCAGTGCCGCGCGCACGCTGGCGAGGGTGCCGCGTTCCTGCGGATGGCGCACGTAAACCCGGTAGGCGAGCTGCGGCAGACCGATCCCCGCATGTCCATCGCGCGCGGCCTGCTCCAGGACGGCGGCAATATTGGCGATGCTCTCGCGCGTCTGCGCGGCCACATCGCCGGCATGCACCGTGCGATGCCCGACAATGCTGGCGGTGCCGGACACGAACAGCACGGGGGCGGCGCATTCGTCGTGCGCCCCGGCCCGCCACACGCCAGCGCGTGCAAAGGTAGGGCTGCGCGGGCCGTATTGAGCAGGATAGTGATAGGCGCTGACCTGGCGCGGATTCTCCACCGCAACCGGCGCGCGCGGGCTGGCCAGGAAGCCGATCGAGAGCGTGCGCTGCGCCACGGGCTGGCCCACCGCGCCAAGCGCGCAGGCCGCCGGCACATTGCCCACGATTTCCCGGCGGCACGCCGTGAAGGCAGCCTGCCGCCCGATATTGAACTGGCGATACCGCTCCATGCCAGACTCCTCCGCATTGATGTCGGCCACGTAATTCCACACCCGCACGAGATAGGGATAGCCCTTCGCATCCAGCAAGCCGAAGATGTCGCGATAGGCGCGCTCTGTCGCCGACTGCAGCATGCTTCCCTGCGCGTTGGCAAAATCCGCCTCGCGCAGCGTGACGCTGCCGAAGATCAGGCCCAGCGCGGCATCCGTGCGGAAATCCACCACGCCGTGCCGGCCGGTGGCAGGCTCGCCAATGGTGTCCCAGGCAGCATTGCTGCCGTGCCAGACCTCGCATACGACGGGGTCCTCGCCCAGTGGCGGCGTGGCCACGCGCGCCAGCGGCAAGTCCGTCCCGGCAAGCATCGCCGGCGGCGTACCGCCGCCATACCACACGGCCCCCAGCGCGCCATCCAGCCAGCCCGGCCGTACCGCCGCCAGTCCGCGGGCCGTGTACTGCGCCAGCCGCAGCGGTGTCGCGTTCATGGTGTCGCGCTTCATCGGCTGGTCACCGTGCCGGCGTCGTCGAGCGGGCGGATATTGCGGCGGCGTTGACGCCATGCGCCCAATGAGCGCCGCAGGTTGAACAGCGCCACGCCGTAGTAGAGCACCTTGAAGGCCAGCAGCGAGCGCCAGATCGGCGTCTTGCCGTAGATGTCGCCGGCCAGCACGGAGAGCAGTGCCTCCTTCATGCGCAACACATTGCGCGGCCCCATGAACAGGTCGCGCATGGTCGGCGTGGTAATGCGGTAGATGAACCAGGAGAACTGCCTGGGGCCGTGGCGCACTACCTTGTCGAAGCGTTGCAGCGCAACCTGCGCCCTGGCCGGCTCGCGCAGGCAGGTTTCGATGGCATCGGCGGCGGCAAAGGCGCTGGTCATGGCCAGCATCACGCCCGACGAGAACACCGGGTCGATAAAGGCATAGGCGTCGCCAAGCAGCACGTAGTTCGGGCCAAAGGTCTGCTCGGTCACATAGGAATAATTGCCGGTGGCCTCCACGTCCGCCACCAGTTCCGCCCCCGCCAGCCGCTCCGCCAGGGCCGGGCACAGCGCGATGGTGTCGGCGAAGAAATCCCTGAGCGGCTTGTCGCGGCGTTTCAGGTAATAAGGCCAAGTCACGGCGCCCACGCTGGTGGTCCCGTCTGAAAGCGGGATGAACCAGAACCAGCCGTGTTCGAACCAGAAAATGGTGATGTTGCCCTCGTTCTTGCCAGGATGGCGCCGCGCGCCGCGAAAGTGCCCGTACAGCGCGGAGCTGTTGTGCTTGGGATTGCGCAGCTTGGTCTTGAAGCGGTTGGCAAGAAACGTATCGCGGCCGGACGCGTCGACTACGAAGCGTGCCTGCCAGTCCTCCCGGCTGCCGTCGTCCCGTACCGCGTGCACCACGGCGCCCGATTCCTGCGCAAGGAACTCCACTTCCCGCACCCGGCATTGTTCGATCACCCGCGCGCCCTTGCGCGCCGCATTGCGGAACAGCAGTTCGTCAAAGGCAGAGCGGCGCACGTGGTAGGCGTATGGCATCGACTTGTCCCAGGCATCGGCGAAATCGAATGCCTGGCCGCCTTCGTGCCACGGGGAGACAAACTCGGCAGCCCACTTCTCGATGGAAATGGCCCGCACTTCATCGGCCACGCCCAGGCGCTCGAACAGCGGCAGGTTGGCGGGCAGCAAGGATTCGCCGATATGGAAACGCGGATGGCGCTCCTTTTCCAGCAGAGTGACCTGGAATCCGCGCTCGGCCAGCAAGGCTGCGGCGGTGGACCCGGCAGGGCCCCCGCCGATCACCAGCACATCGCATTGGCGCAGGCCGGACGCCGGCAACGCGGCCGGCGTTGCGCCGGCGGTGCTGCAAGGAGCATTGTTATCCATCATGTTTCCTGGAATCCCGCGGCCGCACTAGGCCATGCCGCCATTGATGGAGAGCGTCTGGCCAGTGACGTAGGCCGCCGCGTCCGACACGAGGTACGCGATCATGCCGGCGACCTCCTGCGGGCTGCCGGCGCGCTGTGCCGGCACCAGTTGCCGGATGCGCTCAACCGGAAACGCCTCGCCGGTCATGGGCGACTCGATGACGCCGGGCGCCACGGCATTGACGGTGACACCGCGCGAGGCCATCTCGATGGCCAGGGACCGCGTGGCGGCGATAATCCCGGCCTTGGCGGCAGCGTAGTTGGCCTGGCCACGATTGCCCACCAGCGCCGCCACCGAAGCCATGCTGACGATGCGGCCCCAGCGGGTGCGCATCATCGGCATCAGCAGGGGCTGGGTGACATTGAAGAATCCGTTCAGCGAGACGTCGATGACACTGCGCCACTGCTGGCGCGTCATGCCGACCATCGGTGCGTCGTCATGGATGCCGGCATTGTTGACGAGTATCTGCACCGGCCCGTGCGCCAGGATGCGCTGCAACGCAGCGTCGGTGGCATCGGCATCGGTGACATCGAAGGCGATGGCATGCGCGTGGCCGCCGGCCGCGCGAATCGTCGCGGCTACCGCCTCGGCCTGGGCAAGGTGGCGGTTGGCATGGACCCACACCTCATGGCCCGCCTGCGCCATCGCCAGGCAGATAGCCTGTCCAAGCGCGCCGCTGCCGCCGGTGACAAGCGCCAGCTTGCGCTTCTCTTGCTGCTCCATTCACGCTCCCACAAGCGGCTGCTTCGTTACGTTGACAGGGCCCCGCAGCGCATCACAGTCACCTTCCCGATGCCTGCCATTGATGCCCCTCTTCGGTATCCCTTGCC
>NZ_JBFTLX010000102.1:0-22650 GCF_056396665.1 Cupriavidus sp. 05T313
GGCCCAGTTGTCGCAAGTGCTGGGGGTCAGCCATATTCTGGAAGCGGACAATGGCCAGGCTGCAATCGAAGCCGCCAGGCAGTTCCAGCCGGATCTCGCCGTCCTGGACCTGGATATTCCCCGGATCAGCGGCCTTGACGTGATTCCACGCCTGAAGCTGATCTACCCGCCGATCCGTATCCTGGTGATTTCCGGACAAGACCAGGCCACGTTCGCTCCTCGGGTGAGGCACGCTGGTGCCCAGGGCTTCGTCAGCAAGATGCAGGACATGAAGGAAATCGTGCGCTGCGTCGAAGCGGTGATGGCCGGCTATACGGTGTTTCCGGAGATGCGCTACGAGCGCGAACTGCCGAAGGTTGCACAGCTGGCGGACGAAGAGCGGCTCGCTCGGCTGTCGGACAAGGAAATCGTCATCCTGCAGTTGCTGGCCAGGGGCTTTTCCAATAAAGCAATAGGCGAACTGCTATTTATCAGCAACAAGACGGTGAGCAGCCACAAGACCCGCATCATGGGCAAGCTGCAGGTCAGCTCGCTGGTGGACCTGGTCGATTTCGCCCGGCGATATCGCCTCACACCGGCGCAATGACGCCAGCTTGTGGCCACTTGCTGACAGTGGCTCAACAAAATGCAAATGTTCCCGAAGGTAATTTCATGATCCGCGCGCTATTACTCAGCACTACCGAGAGTGGCGTGCAAGCGTTGCAAATCAGCGGACTCGCGACCGTGCTCGCGGGCCTGGGGTTTTCCGTCGAGCACAGGGATGCGGCCGAGCCGGATGCCGGTCCCGCGCAAACCGAGCGTATCCGGCTGGCGCTTGTCTGGCTTGCGCATGACCATGAGGGCGAACCGGCTCGCAGTGACTTCGGCCTGTCGCCGGATAGCCTGCTGTTTGCGGTGGTGCCGGCCGATGCCGGCAAGCGCGTAACCCATGCGGCCCACGGCGCGGCCTTCGATGCCACGCTCACCGCGCCGGTCAATGCCAGTTCACTGGCGCGCGCGCTGGCTGAACACGGGTTTGTCGCGGTGTCGCCGGACGAATGCGCGGCCGTCGGCGCCTTGCTCGATACCCTGGCCGGCGGCGACGCGGATATCGTCAGGGATCTGGTGGACAGCCTGGTCGACACCAACCGCATCGATCTCGCCATGATGCACGCCGCGCTGACGGACGGCGCGTGGCAGCGGTTCGACAGTGGTGCTCATCGGATCAAAGGCTCGGCCCGGATTCTGGAGTGCGCGGCGCTGGTGACACTATGCGGACGGCTGGAAGCCGTTGCGCAGTTCGGTGATCTGGCCGCGGCGCGGGCGTTGTTGCCGATTCTCGCCGCGACGGTGGAGCATCTTGAGGCTTCGCTGCTGGCAATGCGGCCGCCGCCCCGGGCGGCGTGAGGGTTTGGGTGTAGGGGTTGGAGTCAACTTCGACRTCAACTTCAACCCCAACTTCAACCCCAACTTCAACCCCAACTTCAACTTCAAGGTGCGCTTCCGGCGCGCAATCAGGCCGGTGTGGCATCGCCTTGCCCGGCACCATGGCTTGCGCGCAGATGGCGGCGCAGGGCGCGTTCCAGTGCGACCAGCCCCATTGGCTTGACCAGTACCTCGCTCATTCCCGCCGCCAGCGCATGCTGATGATCTTCGCTCTGGGCACTGGCTGTGCACCCGATGATCGGTATCTTGCCCAGGGAGTCCTTGCGCGCGCGAATTGCACGGGCCAGGCTGAAGCCGTCCATCACCGGCATCATGCAGTCGCAGATGATCAGGTCTGGCGGGTGGCGCAACAGGGCTTCCAGGGCAAGGGCGCCGTTTTCCGCCGTATCTACCGCAATGCCTAGCCGCTCCAACTGACGCTCCAGCAACAGCCGGTTAGGCGCATGGTCATCCACGATCAGCACGCGCATGCCGGCGGGGAACACGGAGATGTCGGGCGTGCCGGCAATCGAAGCGCTTTCCTGGGGCGGGGATGCCGAAACTTCGAGGTTCAGGCGCACCACCACCTTCGTGCCGAGGCCGGGCTCGCTCTCAAGCGAGATCTCGCCTCCCATCCTTCGCACCAGGTTTTGCGCGATCGAGAGGCCCAGGCCGGTGCCGCCGGTATTCGCGCGCTCGGGCGATTCCACCTGGGAGAAGGGGCGGAACAGTTTGCCGATTGCTCCGGGGGGAATGCCGATGCCGGTGTCCTGGATGACGATGTGGAGCGCTTGCCAGGCGTCTCGCACAGTGGATCCGTCGAGCCGGATATCCACGCTGCCCTGCTCGGTAAAGCGGATGCTGTTGGAGACAAAGTTGCTGATGACCTGCTTGATGCGCAGGATATCCACCTTGTGCGCTTGCGCCACCGTATCGCCAACGCTGATGCTCAGGGCCAGGCCTTTCTGCGAGGCTACCGGCCCGAACATCCGGGCGAGCTCGTGCAGGGCCTGGCGCAGGCTGGCGGCGCGCGGCTGCAGCGTGAACTTGCCGGCTTCCATCTTGGAGAGGTCCAGGATGTCATCCAGCAGCGACAGCAGCGACGTGGCCGCGCCGTGCGCGGCGCCCAACTGCTCCCGATCCGCGTGCGAGGCATGCTGGCGCGCCAGCACCAGCTCCAGCATCCCCAGGATGGCGTTCATGGGGGTGCGTATCTCGTGGCTGATCGAGGCGAGGAAGGTGGACTTGGCGCGGTTGGCCGCTTCGGCGCGGTTCTTGGCCGCGGCCAGTTCGGCCAGCATCTGCTGGCGCTCCGTCACATCGATCCAGCCACCGACGATGCCGGCCGTGCCGCCATTGGCGCGGCGCAGCGGCACGACCCAGCTGATGACGCTGCGTTGCTCGTTGCCAATGGTCAGGCGGCGGTCGGCACTGGACGGCAGGCCGGTCTGCAGTACGTCCCGGTAGACGTCCATCAGCTCGTCGTGGCGGATGTCGGGACTGATGGCGGCGGTGGCGAACGCCAGCTCCGTGCCGGCCAGCGCGCGCCGCGTCGTGCCAAGTACCGCTTCGTAAGCGGTATTGCAGGTGATCATGCGCAACTGGCTGTCGCGCAGGTAGATCGGCTGCGGAATCCCGTCGAGCACCGCGGTCTGGAATGCCACCTGGTCCTGCAAGGCGTGTTCGGCCGCGGTGCGTTGCGTCACCTGGCGCCGCAGCGAGGTCACCCACGCCAGAAAGAGCAGGCTGACCAGCAGCAGGGCAGCCGCGGCCCCCATCAGCCACGGCAGGAACTGGCGCCAGGCAAGGGGCGAAGGCCTGACTTCCGTCCAGTGCGCGCGCATGGCGCCGAGCTCGTGGGGGGGAATGCTCAGGATGGCCTTGTTGATGATGCCGAGCAATTCAGGATGCCGGTTGCTGACGCCCAGACCGACTTCCAGCGGAACCCCGCCAGTCGCGGCTGCGACCTTGAGGCGGCCAGCGTAGGTCTGCCTGAGCATGTGGCCGGCCATGAAGGCGTTGGCGATGGTGGCATCGGCACGGCCGGTGGCGACCAAGCGGAATGCCTCCTCGTAGGAGTCGGTCTCGCGCTGGCTCACCGCATAGCGGGTGTGTACGAGGTCTTGGATGCCATTGAACGGCGGCCCCGCAATGATCTTGTTGGCGAGGTCGGGCAGGCTCTTGATGCTGTCGTCACCGGCGCGCGTGACGACGACCCAGTTGCCGGAGAAGTAGGGCGCGCTAACCGAGAGACGGGCGGAGCTGGCCTGATGCTGGTTCACCGGCAGGATCGGCACGATGTCCAGGGTGCCATTCTCGACGGCGGTGGCAATGTCCGCGCCGCTGGCTGGCCAGTAAGGCAAGAAGCGTAGCCCGGTGCGTTGCGCGATCAGTTGCAGCACCTGTTCGGTGAGTCCGCCGAGGCGCCCCCTGGCTTCGACAAACTGGAACGGGACGAAGTCGCGCGACACCAGGTAGCGCACCTCCGGGTGGCCGGCGATCCAGGCGCGTTCGGCGCCGGAGAGATTGAGCTTGTCGGTGATATCGAACTCGAGCGAGCTGGCGATCCAGGCGGTTTCGATCTCGCGCTTGAGCGAGGCGGGCATGGCCGCCAGCGTCCGGTCGACGATCCGGCCCAGGGAGGGATCCGCCACGGCGAACGTGACGCCCGCCTGCGCCAGTGGCGCGAAGTTGCGCGCGGTGAGTTCCTCGTACCGGTATTGCTCGACAAGATAGCCTGCGGCGGTAGCGTTGGTGACCACCACGAAGTCGGCATCGCGGGAGAGCTGGTCGAGCGCGCCCAGCAGGTTCTCGAAGGGTTGCAACTGCGCGCCCGGGTAGGCCCGGTGAAGCGCGGCGGGCGAGACTTCGCCCGCCAGGTAGCCAATGGTGCGGTTGGCCTGGTTACGCGCCTTGTCCCTGCGAGACACCACCTCGATCAGGCGATGGTCATGGTAGGGCGCGGTACGCAGGCCGGCGCCGGGGTCGTCCAGCGAGGTGGTGATCAGGTCGACGGCGCCGTTGGCCAGCTGGCTGCGCGCCAGTTCGTGCGAGGGATAGCGAAGGATTTGCGCCGGTATGCCAAGGCGCGCGACCAGCACGGCGAGGTAATCCGCGGAGATCCCGCGGTAGTCCCCTTTCAGGTCGACGAGGTCGAAAGGCGGCAGGTAGTTGCCCACCACGGCTACCCGCAGGACCTTGTGCTTGCGGCGCCATTCGGCCAGCTCCGCATCGTCGCCACGCCCTGCACCGGCCCGACCGGTGGGGGCGCCCGTACCGGGCGCATAGGACGAAGCCAGCCGCAGCTGGGGGCTCGGTTGCGGCGCGCGGGGCGGCTCGGCCGGCAGGGCCGGCAAGCCGTGGCAAAGCGACAGCAATAGTACAAACACTTGGCGGTGCCACCAGCGGGCGCACACGCGCCGGATCCGGGTAGCCGAGCGGTCCGCCGGGTTCGGGGAGGTGCAGATGCACATATGGGAGTTCTCACGGAAGGGGGGCGTGCCGCCGCCTGCCGGTCCGCCCACGCGAGCGTTCGCTGCCTTGGGAGACGGCACGCGCCACAACGGACGCGCATGCGGGATGCCTTGCCCGAATGTAAGCGTCGTGATGGCGGGCAACGTTCGGAAATGTCTGAAGAGACCTGTGGGAATTTCCGAATCCGCGCCAGCCTCGACCGCAGCGTCTTTGTTCCCGGCTGCCATGGGCAGGATTAGCGTACATAAGTGATGTTTAAATCTCATTTAAAGGCATGTGTGGAGTCTCTTAGGGCGAAGTTATCCATGTTCGATAGCAAAAGACAATGATTGTGTTTGTAATGATGAATTGTACAAATCACGCTGCGGCGCGGAAAATCGGGTCTTCGCTGCAACACGCGGCCATCCACCCCCAGTCATCCAGGAGCTCATCCATGCTGCAATCCCGTGAAGGTCAACGCGTTCCCAATGTCACGTTCCGCGTCCGCGAGAACAATGAATGGAAGACCGTGACCACGGCCGACCTGTTCGAAGGCAAGACCGTCGCGCTGTTCTCGCTGCCCGGCGCATTCACCCCGACCTGCTCGTCCACCCACCTGCCGCGCTACAACGAACTGGCGCCGGTGTTTGCCAAGCATGGCGTGGACGCGATCCTGTGCGTCTCGGTCAATGACACCTTCGTGATGAACGAATGGGCCAAGGACCAGGAATCGGAAAACATCGTGATGATTCCCGACGGCAACGGCGAATTCACCGAAGGCATGGGCATGCTGGTCGACAAGACCGACCTGGGCTTCGGCAAGCGCAGCTGGCGCTATTCGATGCTGGTCAAGGATGGCGTGGTCGACAAGATGTTCATCGAGCCGGAAGAGCCGGGCGACCCGTTCAAGGTATCGGACGCGGACACCATGCTGAACTACATCGCCCCGAATGCCAGGAAGCCTGACCAGGTAGTCGTGTTCTCCAAGGTTGGCTGCTCCTTCTGCGCCAAGGCCAAGCAGATGCTGTCGGACAACGGTTTCGACTACATCGACGTGCCGCTGGAGAACAAGATCCGCGGCAAGGTGCTGGGCGCGGTGTCCGGCAACATGACCGCGCCGCAGATCTTCATCAACGGCAAGCTGATTGGCGGGGCCGAAGCGCTTGAGACCTACCTTGTGCGCTAAGCCTGTCCAGACGCAATAACCGCTTCACCGCCGCAAGGCGCGGCGCCGGCATGGCCGGCAGCCGCGTCCCAGTCGGCGGACCGGATGGCAGTGCCGCGCGGTGCCATCCGGTCCGCTGATTGAAGCCGACTTCACCAGGAAACTCGACATGACCGCCATGCAGACCACGCAGACCATGCAGACCACGCAGAAGCAGCAGACCGCTCAAACCATTCAGACCGACGTCGCCGTGATCGGCGCCGGCACCGCCGGCCTGGCCGCCTATCGCGCCGCCAGGGCGGCCGGCAAGCGCGCCGTCATCATCGAAGGCGGCCCTTATGGCACCACCTGCGCCCGCGTGGGTTGCATGCCTTCCAAGCTGCTGATCGCCGCGGCCGAGGCCGCCCACGAACTGCGTCACACGGCGCCCTTCGGCGTGCATGTGGATGGCGAAATCCGCATCGACGGGCGCGAAGTCATGGCCAGGGTCAGGCGCGAGCGCGACCGCTTTGTCGGTTTCGTGGTGCGGGGCGTGGACGGCATTCCCGCCGAGGACAAGGTGAGCGGCTATGCCCGCTTTATCGACAACACGGTGCTGCAGGTCGGCGAGCACACCACGGTGCGCGCCAGCCGCGTAGTGATCGCCACCGGCTCCAGCCCCATGATTCCGCCGCCCTTCAAGGTGTTTGGCGATCGGCTGGTGGTCAACGACGATGTGTTCGCCTGGGACGACCTGCCGCGCCGCGTGGCCGTGTTCGGGCCCGGCGTGATCGGGCTCGAACTTGGCCAGGCGCTGTCCCGCCTGGGCGTGCAGGTGCGCGTGTTCGGCCTGCGCGGCGGCGTGGGGCCGCTGACCGACCCGGCCATCAAGGCCAACGCCGTTGCCACCTTCCGCGAGGAGTTCTACCTTGACCCGGACGCGAAGCTCGGCGAGATGCGGCGCGAGGGCGACGAAGCCGTGATCTCCTTCACGGATCTCGCGGGGAACACGGTGACCGAACGCTTCGACTACGTGCTTGCCGCCACCGGCCGCCAGCCTAATGTGCGTGGCCTGGGCCTGGAGCATACCGGGCTGGAACTGGATGCGCGCGGCGTGCCGGTATTCGATCCGGCCACCCTGCAATGCGGCACGGCGCCGATCTTTATCGCCGGCGACGCCAACGACATCCTGCCGCTGCTGCACGAAGCAGCCGACGAGGGCAAGGCCGCCGGCGAGAATGCGGCAGCTTATCCCGCGGTGCGTCCGCTGGCGCGCCGCGCGCCGATCGGCGTGGTGTTCAGCGATCCGCAGATCGCCATGGTGGGCCAGCGATATGCCGACCTGGCGCGGGACAGCTTCGTGGTGGGCGAGGTGAGCTTTGAAGACCAGGGGCGCAGCCGCGTGATGCTGAAGAACCGCGGCCTGATGCACGTCTATGCCGACAAGCAAAGCGGGCGCTTCCTTGGCGCGGAATGGACCGGCCCGCGCGCCGAGAACATCGCGCATTTGCTGGCCTGGGCTTATCAGCAATCGCTCACTATCGAGCAGATGCTGGCCATGCCGTACTACCACCCGGTGGTGGAGGAGGGCCTGCGCACCGCGCTGCGCGACGCGGCGGCAAAGCTGGCTGGCTGAACCGTAGCCCGCACTCACTTCGGTGCGGCGACGCCCCGTGGGACACCTTTCGGTGCCCGGTGCGGCGCCGTTGTTGCCATGCCTTCGCTGCGCTACCCCTGGAGCCCTTGTCCGCCGGCCTCGCCCCCATTCCCCCATTGACTGCGAGATTTTTCCGAGGTGATCCGCGCCAGCTAATGGCCCGGCCCGGTCGGGGCTGCGTAGCTGCCCGTTTTGTGGGCAGTCCGATAGGGTCCGCGTGCCAGAGCCATTTGCGGAGCTTGTCGACAGTGTTATCCACATAAAGTGTGGATAACACTGCGAGGCCAGGGGAGGCGAGGCGCAAAATCCAGGCGTTTTGTCAAGCCCGGATTGCGGGTTTCTCAAGCTTCACGGGAGCGCGCTGGCGATGGCCGCCGATGGTTCCCCGGTGGCTTGCGCGGCTTGCGCGAAAATCGGCGAAACTCTCCTCCGGGCCTTGCCGGCATGACGCCGGCGGCGCTTCTGGCTATCCCGCCCAACCCAAACGCCTCTTCAAGGACAACCACGCCATGCCATTCCTCATCGAAACCTGGGACAAGCCGCAGCACCAGCAAGTCCGACAGGCAGCCCGAGCCGGGCACCTGGCCTTCCTGGACGCCCAAAGGGCGTTGCTACTGGCGTGCGGGGCCAAGCTTAACGACGACGGCAGCGACGCGGGCGGCGGTTTCTATATCGTGGATGTCGACACCCGCGATGCGGCGCAGCAATTCATCGATGCCGATCCGTTCACGCAGGCCGGGCTCTTTGCCGAGGTGCGCATTACCCGCTGGCGCAAGGCCTATCTGGCAGGGGAGTGCTGCCTCTGACAGCCAGGCCCCCGCCGGACAAGTGGCGCGGGGCCGCGCTCAGCCACCCCCCGCCATCCCCGGAGAATCCGGCGCACGCCGTTCCAGGTTGGTATAGGCATCGGCCGCGATCAGTCCGAACAGGATGTGCGCGAACACGCTTTCCCACCCTCGCGCTTCGTCGAACCAGTTGAAGTAGCGGCCCAGGACATAGAAGTTCACCAGGTAGGCCAGCAGTCCGAACATCGCGCCGACCATGGTTGCCATGCCGATGCTGGAGTCAAAGCGGAACGACGCAATGATCATGGCCAGGATCGTGGCCAGCACCACCGACAAGGCGAAGTGAACCGCGCCCGCAGCCAGCACGATGGTCCAGCTGAACGCATCCGCCGATGCCAGCGCCTCCCGGCCGAGCATGATGGCCGCCACCATCTTCACCGTGCCCCATGCCCCCTGGTACAGCACGAAGCGCGCCGTCAACAACTCCAGCACGACATACAGGGTACCTGCGATCAGGCCGGCAATCGCGGCCGCACGCCAGTCCGGCGCGCGGCGCGCAAAATGGTGCGACTGCATATGCAAATGGAGTTCCATGAGAGGCTCCCGTTCACAAGCGACCTGAAAATCAGGCCCTTGTGATAGTTCTAGCCCATGGACGGGAAATACCAAGCCCGGGCGCGCGGCGAGTCGCGCCGGCGCGGCATCGCAATATGATGCGTCGGGCATCCCTTCGCCGGCGTCAGGAGTGCTTCTGGTACGTCCCCACCAGTTCCGCCTGCGCCAGCACGTGGCCATGCATGGCTTTCTCAAGCGTGGCCTTGGAGGCCTTGCCCAGATCGGGCAGTACCACGTCCAGCGCATATAGCTTGAAGAAGTAGCGATGCCGCCCGATTGGCGGGCAGGGGCCACCGTAGCCCGTGCGGTGCCAGTCGTTCGCGCCTTCGCGGGTGTCCGCGGGCAAGCCGGCCGGCGCAATGCCGCCGGGAAGGCCGGCGCTGGCGGGCGGGATGTTGTACAGCACCCAGTGCACCCAGGTCATCCGGGGCGCGGCCGGGTCGGGCGCATCCGGGTCATCCACGATCAGGGCAAGGCTCACGGCGCCAGGGGGGATACCCGTCCAGGCGAGCGGCGGCGAAGTATCGGCACCTTCACACGTGTGGATGGCGGGGATCCCGCCGCCGTGCGGGAAGGCTTCGGATGTCAGCGTGAGGGACATGGCGCTCTCCTTGCGGGCCGCATGGAGCCCGGCTTGCGGTACGCACAGCAGCACAATGGACAGAACGGCAGTGCGTCTTCGCATTCTGGGCTCCTTCTCTCTAGCCGTCACCCGCTGGTGGCCAGGATCCATGCCGGACCGGGCCGAAGCTGCCTCAGGAGACGGCGCGCGGTGCGAGTTGCAGCGTCAGTTCCCCGCCGTCATAGGTGGCCCGGACAGTACGTGCGCCATCCGCGACGGATACGTCGAACGGGCGGGTCAGGGTGCCCGTGGTGACCACGGTGCCCTTGCGCAGGGTGACGCCGCGCTCCGCGGCGTGCGCCAGCAAGGCTTGCAGCGCTTCGAGCGGATAGATGGCATCATCGCCGGCCAGCGGCAGCGCGCAACGCTCGCCGTCGAGCGCTACTTCGGCGCCATCGCGGACGTCTTCCACGCTGGCGGGGTCGATCTTCCCGCCCAGCACCAGTGCGTGGAAGCCCACGTTATCGGCGGCAAACGCGGGCATGCCAACCGCGACGCGGTCTTCGTACCGGGACAGGACCACTTCGACGGCGACCTGCGCGCTCTCGATGAGCCCGGCCAGGTCGGCCGGCGCGAGCTCGGCCTGCAAGGGGGCCACATCGCGCGCCAGCCGCACCGCGATCTCGAATTCGATGGTGACCACCGCGCCCGCCGGGACGGGTACGGTATCCCCCGCGGCGAAGCAGCGCGATGCGCCAACCTGGCCCACCAGCGGACGCGCCAGCTTTGCACGCCGCATGGCATTGGCGCTACCGACCCCCAGCTTCCATCCCACTAGCGGATCGCCCAGGGCCGCCATGAACTGGTCCTGCACGTCATACCCGCTGGCCAGCGTGGCCGGCTTGGCCTCGGCGGGCAGGTCGCGGAATTGCACGCCGCTGCGCAAGGCGTCGGTCAGCAGCGTCGCCGCGGCGCCGGGATTGAAGGTTGCGCTCACAAGTTCTCCTGGATTCTGGTGATGGATTCGATCGGGCAAAGCATGGGCGGCCGACCACCCATGCAGCGGGGCCGACAGCTTAACCCGGCGCGGGCCGCTTCAGAAGCGATGACGCTCCGAGGTGCGCCCCACGATCGACGCGCCCGCGATCAGCTCCTTGAGCAGCGCCTGCGATGCCAGGCCGCTGGTGCGGTACGGATCGAGTTCGCCGTGGGCGGAGTACTTCAGGATGGTGGCCATATTGACCTTGCCGGTATTGACCAGTCCCATCGCCCAGCCCGCGAATTCGCGTTCGAGTATTTCCTCGTAATGCAGCAGCACGACGTCTTCGTGGCGCGCGTCCCGGACGAGTTGCTGGTACAGGCGCGAGACTTCGTTGCGGCCGCCTTCCAGCGCCTGCATGAAGATACCGTTGCCGTAGCACAGCACCCCGGTGACGCCGTGCTTGGGGTTGTTCGCGATGCTGGTAGCGACGATGGCGTCTACCAGCCCGGGATCGGCCGGCTTGCATGCGCGGCTGGCATAGAGCAGGCGTACGAGCATGATGTCTCCACGGGATAGGCGGGGTTTGCGTGCGGGGCGCGGCGGCTTAGTCGCGCTGCCGGTTCAGCAAGGTCAGGAACTCGCGGCGCAGGCTGTCGTCCTTGAGGAAGGAGCCGCGCATCACGCTGTTGGTCATCTTGGCATCGGTATCGCGCACGCCGCGCCAGTGCATGCAGAAATGCTCGGCTTCCATGACGATGGCCAGCCCGTCCGGGCTCATCTTTTCCTGCAGGAGGTCGGCCACCTGGGTCACGGCTTCTTCCTGGATCTGCGGGCGGCACATGATCCATTCGGCCAGGCGCGCGTACTTCGACAAGCCGATCAGGTTGGAATGCTGGTTGGGCATCACGCCCACCCACAGCTTGCCGATGATCGGGCACAGGTGATGCGAGCAGGCGCTGCGCACGCGCAAAGGGCCCACGATCATCAGTTCGTTGATCCGCTCGGCGTTCGGGAATTCGGTCACGTTGGGCGGGTTGACGTAGCGGCCCGCGAAGATTTCCTTCAGGTACATCTTGGCCACGCGGCGCGCGGTCTCGCGGGTGTTGTGGTCCTGGTCGATATCGATCACCAGGCTGCGCAGCACCGCCTCCATGCGCGACTGCACTTCATCGAGCAATTCGTCCATCTCGCCGGGTTCGACGTAGGCGGAGATATTGTCGTTGGCGTGGAAGCGCTCCTGCGCGGCCTGCAAACGCGATCGTATGCGGGACGACACACTTCCCGCCGCCTGGTCCAGGTCCGGGTGGGGTGCTTGGTGGTCGGATTCCATATCGTGCGGTTCGTGGCTGTCGTTGAGGGATCGTTGCAGGATTGGCGAATGGTCCGGCATGGCCCGGCAGGGAGGATTCCTCATGTCCCGGGTTACCCGGGGCCTGCCATTCGCTTTTTCGCTACAACCATATCCTACGCCAGCACCGGCTAACCTGGGTGCATTGCACGCAACAGCGGGATGGATACGCAGGAGCGGGACACACGAACAATCGCCGCGCACCGATCTTGCGGGAGCCGGGGGTGCAGGCCCCGGCGCGGCGGCAAAGCTACAGCGCGGCCTGCATCACCGTGGCGGATGCCGGGCAGGTTTCGCGGGACAATGCCGTGTCCAGCAATTCAGGCGGCATGCAGGCGCGTTCCACGCGCTCGAAACCCAGGCGAGCAAAATAACCGGCCGCCGTAGTGGTTTGCAGCACCACCGACTGCACGCCGCGCGTGCGTGCCTCGGCCAGCATCGCCGCCACCAGCAATTCTCCAAGGCCGGCCGAACGGGCGCGTTCGGCGACCGCCACCGAGCGCAGCACGGCCACCTGCCCGTAGTTCTCCACGCCGGCACAGCCGAGCAGGCCCGCGTTGTCGCGCACAACCAGGAAATTGCCGATCTGCTCGGCTACGCCATCAACCGGCAAGTCGCAAGCCTGGAGCAGATCCTGTACTTCCTTACTGTCTTTTTCGTTTGCATAGTGCGGGCGCATGATGCCCTCCTGCCCTTCGGGCTGTTCTTCGTATCTTAAGTTCTGACTGGCTTTACGGTGCCTAGGGATACTTCTTAAGTAGATTCGCGTACTGGACGTTCCGCGGCCTAGGTTTCATGCGGAAAAGCGACATCCGGCCCATCCGGGTTCAGGGATTACACTGATGCGCTATCGCGGTGATGTCGCGATAGCAGTTGAATCATTTTCCATCGGGCCAGTGGCTGGTGCATTCGATCCGTCACGTACGTTCACGCGCGGAAATCCACTACCATTCCCAGCAGGCAACGACACCCTCGCACGCCGGGCGAGCTCGCATTCACTCCGGCAACCACTCTCCGTTTCAAGAGCGACATGTCATGGCCGAGATACCCGCTCCACCTTCCGCTTCACTGTTGCGCGCACGCAGCGCGGGCATCCTGAAAACCGATGAGCTTGGCAACCGGGCCGGCCGCTCTCCGGACTATGGCGCCGAATGCGTGGCCTTGCGCCGGCTGGCACGGGCGCTGGTGGCGTCCGACCTTGCTCTGCTGCAATCGTTGGCGGATTCGGCGCTGAAGCTTTGCCGCGCGGGCAGCGCGGGCATCAGCCTGCCCGAAGACGGTGGCGACGATAGGGGGAGCTTGTACTGGACCGCCACGGCCGGCCTGTGCGACAAGCTGGTCGGGCACGCCGTGCCTTGCGAAGATAGTCCGTCCGGCATTGCGCTGGAACTTGGCGGCCCGCAATTGCTTGCCTATCCGCAGCGCCATTTCGCCTGCTTGCCGGCACTGGAGCCGGAGGTGGTCGAGGAACTGGTGGTGCCGATTCCCGGCGATGGCGAACTCTGGGGCACCATCTGGGTGATGTCGCATGAGCACGGGCGCGTGTTTGACGACGAAGATGCGCGCCTGCTCGAAAGCCTGGCCAGTTTTGCCGGCGCGGTGCTCAGCATGTCGCGCAGCAAGGATGCCGCCATCGCGGAAGCGGCGCAGGCCAGGGCCGCGCGCGAAGCGCTGCAATTGTCGGACACGCGCAAGGACGAGTTCCTCGCCATGCTGGGGCATGAACTACGCAATCCGATTGCCGCCATCGACAGCGCGATCAAAGTGGCGCGGCGGATCGCACAAGTGCAGCAGGGCGCCTCCGGCATGCTCGATATCGCCGAGCGCCAGATGCGCCAGCTCAAGCGGCTGACCGACGATCTGCTCGATGCGTCCCGTATCAAGCAAGGCAAGGTGCCGATCGTGCGCACCCATGGCAATGTGCAGGATATCGTGGGCGATGCCTTGTCGTCGGTGGCATCGGATATCGAATGGCACGGCAATACGCTGACCACGGACCTGCCCGCGGCACCGGTGACGGTCTATGCCGATACGGCGCGGCTCACGCAGGTGGTCACCAACCTGCTGTCCAATGCGATCAAGTACACGCCGCGCGGCGGTACCATTGCCTTGTCGGTCCAGGCCGAAGCGTCGCCCCCCGGCGACGCGCCGGTAGCCGTTGCCGGCCAAGATTGTTTCGATACGCTGGTGATCACGGTCAAGGATGACGGCATCGGCATCGATCCGGACTTCCTGCCAAACGTGCTGGACATGTTCAGCCAGTACGCAGCAGATGCCCAAGGTGGCGGACTCGGCGTCGGGCTGGCCATCGTCAGGCGCATGGTTGAACTGCACAATGGCACGGTGACGGTGCACAGCGATGGCAAGGGCCTCGGCACCCTGGTGCAGGCGCGGCTGCCCGTGGTCTGCGCCGGTCCGGTAGAGGCCGGCGCCGCGCAGCCCGGCACCCTTCCGGCGCTGCGTATCCTGCTGGTTGACGACAACACCGAAGCCCTGCGCGCGCTGGGCATGTTGCTCGAACTCGACGGCCACGAAGTCAGGCTGGCGGCCAGCGGCGAGGACGCGCTGGATATCGCCGGCGGCTTTACGCCCGACGTGGCGCTGATCGATATCGGCCTGCCGGGTATCGACGGTTTCCAGCTGGCGCAAAGCCTGCGCGCGCTTCCCGCGTTCGCGGGCACCCGCCTGGTGGCGCTGAGCGGCTACGCCTCCGAAGCCGACAAGGCGCGAGGCGCGGCGGCCGGCTTCGATTTCCACCTGGCCAAGCCGCTGGCGATGGACGCCCTGGCGAGTATCCTGTCACGTGGCCGATGAAGGGTCGCCGATGTTTTTCGGGACCTTATTCGTCACAAATCTGTAGGACGGCACACCCGCCAAATCAGAGATCTCCCGACGGCAGTGTTGTGCCGGCCACGCCATACTTGGGAGACGCCAACACCAGTTGCCGTCGATGCTTGCCTTCCTCTTGCTAACCCTCGCAGGCCTCGGGGTGTTCGTTATCGTCATCTACCTGGCCATGTAAGCCCGCAACCCCGGCCGTCCCGGCCTGGCCAGGAAAACGCCGGCCGCCGTGGCCCACGGCCGATCCGGCCTGAGGCGAGGCATTGGTTAGTGTGCGCATTCGAGCGAGCGCCGGGGACAGGGCGGTCAGAGCAGCAATGCCGCCAGCGCCGGCACCAGCGCCAGCGGCATCACCACCGCGCCGATACGCAGGAACTGCACCGCGCCGACCATCTGGCCCTCGCGCCGCAGCGCCGTCAGCCATAGCAGGGTCGCCAGCGAGCCGGTGACGGACAGATTGGGGCCAAGGTCGATGCCAATCAGCACCGCGTCAGTGACTTGCGCGGAGGCATGGCTGGCCGCCAGTGCCGACGAGGCGAACAGCCCGGCCGGCAGGTTGTTGACCACGTTGGACACCAGGGCCACCGTGCCCCCGGTCACCCATATGCTGGCCGCCGGAGACTGTTGCGACAGCGCCTGCACCAGCTGGGCGAGTTTCCCGATCAGACCGGTCTGCTCCAGGCTGGCCACCAGTACGAACAGGCCCGCCACCAGCGGCAGCACGCCCCAGGAAATCTCGCGAAGCGCCGGCAGGCACAGGCCGGGGCGGCGCGCGCAGACCAGCAGCAGCGTCGCCACGCCGGCCACGCAGGTCGGCCAGCCCAGGTCGGCGCCCAGCAACGATGCCACCAGCAGCACAAGTCCCATCGCCACGATGCCGACGGCGGTCAGTTTGGCCTCGATCGTCAGGGGCGGCACCGCCACGTCGGTCGCGATGCGCTCCTTCAGGGCGTGGCGCTGGGTCCAGTAAAGCGCGGCAAAGGTCGCGGCGATGGCGACGGCCGACGGCAAGGCAAAGCGCGCCAGCCAGCCCGGCAGCGTGGGCATGTGCGCACCGAAGATGACGAGGTTGGCGGGATTCGAGATCGGCAGCACGAAGCTCGCTGCGTTGGCAATGAAGGCGCAACTGTAGAGATAGGGCAGGGGATGCCTGACCCTGGCGGCGCGGGTGGCGGCGAGGACAGCCGGCGTCAGCACCACCGCGGTGGCATCGTTGGACATGAACACGGTGACCAGCGTGCCGAAACCATACACCAGCACGAACAGCCGCCGCGCCGATCCCCCGGCCTGGCGCACCGCCACCGCCGCTACGTGGTCGAACAGCCCGGTCTTGCGCGCCAGTTCGGACGCCAGCATCATGCCGCCGAGAAACAGGTACACATCGTAGCCGCGTGCCACGGCGGCCAGCGCATCGGGCACCGCAAGCAGGCCTGTCACGCACAGCAACAGTGCGCCCGCGACGGCCCAGACGGCCTCGGGCAGCCGGAAGGGCCGCATGATGACGCCCATAGTGGTGGCCGCTGCCACCGCCCAGATCAGTGGGCCGCTGTAGGGGGAGATGTTCATCGGGTGCGCTCAGGCAGCAGGTGATCGTTCATGTTGTGGGCTGTTTTCGTGCGCGGGGGCAGCGCCCGCGCTCGTCAGGTGCTGGGCAGCGACGGACGGGGCGTGGTCCCTGGCGGGACGGGGGACGTGGATGCCCTGACAGGTTCCGCTGGTCCGGCGGCCGCGGGCGGGGCGGCCATCCCGACGGGCTCGGTTGCGGGATCGGGCTGTGCCGGCGGCGGGAAACCAAGCGCTGCGATGCCGTGGCTGCCATCCGCATACTCCGGATAAATCCAGTCGTCGCCACTGCGCACCAGGTTTTTCGGCACCACGTATTCCGCCTCGGRCTGGCCGGCCAGCCGGCCTTCCATGTAGTTCGCCCAGATCGGCAGGGCCGTGGTGGCGCCGAATTCGTGTCGGCCCAGGCTGCGGTTGTCGTCGAAACCCATCCACGCCACCGTGACGATGCCAGAGGCATAGCCGGCAAACCAGCCGTCGACCGAATCGTTGGTGGTGCCGGTCTTGCCGGCCACATCCGCGCGCCGCAGGTAGCGCTGCAGCCCGGCGCCGGTGCCGCTGGTCACCACACTGTGCAGCAGGCTGTTCATCACATAGGCGTTGCGCTCGGGGATGACGCGGCGCGGCTGGGGCTCGCTGTCCGCGGTGAACAGCACATTGCCCGCGCCGTCGCTGATGCGCTCGATCAGGTAAGGCTCGGTGCGGTAGCCCTCGTTGGCGAAGACGCCATAGGCGGCGGCGAGCCGCAGCGGCGTGGTGGTGCCGGTGCCCAGCGCCATCGGCAGGTAGCGCGGCAGGCGTTGCTCGGAGAAGCCGAATTTGCCGGCGTAGTCCACCGCGTAGGGAATGCCGATGGCCTGCAGGGTGCGGATGGCCGGCAGGTTGCGCGACTCGGCCAGCGCCTGGCGCACGCTGACGGCACCCAGGAAGCGGCCATCGTCGTTGCCCGGTTGCCACCGCGACGAGCCGTCCAGCGGCGCGTCGTTGATCATCGTGGTGGCCGATACACCGCGCTCCAGCGCGGCGGAGTAGATGAAGGGCTTGAAGGTCGAGCCCGGCTGGCGCAGCGCCTGCGTGGCATGGTTGAAGCGGCTGGTGGCAAAGTCCGCACCGCCGATCAGTGCCTCGATGGCGCCCGACCTGCTGTCCAGCGAAACCAGCGCGGCCTGCTGTCCGCGGGCGTCGCCGTGGCGCTTGCCGTACTGGTCGAGCCCTGCGTGCACGGCCTCGTAGGCCAGGCTTTGCCTGACCGACGATACCGTGGTGTAGACGTTCAGGCCGCGGGTATAGGCGGCTTCGCCGAAACGGTCGTAGGCAAGCTGGCGGGCCAGTTCCGCCACGTACTCGGCGTGGCCGCCGAAATGGCCGCCATTGGATCCCGCCACCTGCAGCCGTTCGGACCGCGCCGCCTGGTACTGATCGTGCGAGATCATGCCCAGCGCCTGCATCCGCCCCAGCACATATTGCTGGCGCAGCCTGGCGCGGGGAAAGTTGACTACCGGATTCATGGTCGACGGCGCCTTGGGCAAGCCCGCCAGCATCGCGGTTTCCGCCAGCGAGAGCGCTTCCAGCGGCTTGCCGAAATAGGTCTGGGCCGCGCTGCCGAAACCGTACGCATGTTCGCCCAGGTAGACTTGGTTCATGTACAGCTCGAGGATGCGGTCTTTCGGCAGGGAACGGTCGATCTTCCATGCCAGCAGGATTTCATACCACTTGCGCGCCAGCGTCTTCTCGCGCGACAGGTAGAAATTGCGCGCCACCTGCATGGTGATGGTGGAGGCGCCCTGGGCGTAGCCCTCGCCGATATTGGCGAGCGCGGCGCGGAAGATCCCGGGGACATCGACGCCGGCGTGCTGGTAGAACTGATCGTCTTCCGCCGCCAGCAAGGCATTGGACATCTGCCTGGGCATGCGATCCAGCGGCACGAATTCGCGGTGCTCGTTACCGAACTCGCCGATCAGCACGTTGTCGCTGGTAAAGATCCGCAGCGGTACGTCGGGGCGGTAATCCCGCAGCGCATCGACATCGGGGAGTTGGCGCAGGCTCACCACGGCGGCGAACCCAACTAGCAAGGTGGAGGCTGCAGCCAGCGCCAAAGCGGCGCTTGCTGCCTTTACAACGACTCTTTTCATTCGCGCATTCTACCTTTTGGCAAAAACCGGGTAGCCGGCCACGCCGTCCGGGGCTTCCGCCGCTGTCAGGCTGTCCCCGTTGTCTTGTGAATCTTCCGGTGCTGCCGGCCGGGTGCCGGGTTTGCCGACCTGCTGCGCGAATTGCGCCAGCGCGCGCCAGGTCTCGGCGCGCTCGATGATGGTGGAGTGGTCGGTGCCCGGCATCGTCTGCCGCGCCACTTGGCCGGGCCATGCCGCGATCAGGCGCTCCGAGCATTCGTGCGGTACCACCTCGTCGGTCTCGGCAAGCAGCACCTTGGTGCTCTGCACCACCTTCTTGCAGTGGGAAATCGAATCGAAGTGATGGCGCATCAACTGCCGCAGCGGTACCAGGGGGAAGCGCTTGCGCACGATTTCCAGCATCGAGTCATAGGGCGTGATCAGCTGCAAGCTCTCAAAATCCTGCAGGTCGGCCAGCTGGATGGCCACGCCCGTGCCGAGGCTGCGGCCGACCACATGCACGCGCGTGCCCGGAAACATGCGGCGCAGGTGCAGCAGGAACTGGCTGGCGTCCGCCACGGCGGCGGCTTCCGAGGGCTGGCCGTCCGAATGGCCCAGGCCGCGGTAGTCCATGGTGGCAAAGCCCACGCGCGGCGGCAGCCATTCCAGGTACTGCATGGTGTCCAGCACGTCCTCGCCGCGGCCGGGCAGGTAGAACAGGAGGTCGCGCGCCGTGTTCGTGTCCGGTACGGTTTCCCCTGTTTGCACGTCCAGCACGCCCTGCGTGCCATAGACGTAGCCGCGCAGCAAGCCGCCCGGCACTTCATGCGAATAGGCGGTAATGCCATCGGGCAGCTCACGCGGGGGGCGGCGGCGCGCGTCGAACAGCAGCCGGTCCTGGTTCAGCGCCAGGTATGTCCAGTAGCAGGTAAAGCCGCCTGCGGTCAGCAGTACGGCGGCGAGCGCCTTGCGTGTGTGGGATGGCATGCTGGATTCGGAGGGTTTGTTCTGCCTGACTTCTCTGCTTCGCTTGACAGCGCAATGCGGGGCGTTTCGTGGTGGATCCCTGGCGATTTTCCGGGGCCACGGCATTCGACCCGGCTTGGCCCCCGCAAGTTCTTGTACGATACGCTTCACATCAACGGCGGCCGGTGCGGCCGCGCACGGAGCCAGAGGCATGACCGACCAGAACAACCAGAACGACGAACAAAAGCGCGCCGAAGAAGCGCAGGCGATGGACCGCGTGGTCAACGCAACGCGGCAGGTGCAGGTGGCCTTTGCCGCGCTGCAGGGGCAGTTCGCGCCACAAGGCAGCGGCAAGCCGTCAAAGATGGCGCTGCAGACATTCGACGCCGCCTTGCAGGCGCTGGAAGATGCGCAAGCGGCATTCGACGAGGTCCTCAACGACCTGCTCGACGGCAAGCGGTGAGCCCGTCCGGCGCTCAGTGCGCCGGATAAGCCGCCACTTCGATCAGGTTTCCGTCCGGATCGCGGCAATACACCGAGGTCATCGGGCCGAGCGCGCCGGTGCGCTGCGCCGGCCCGGCCTCGATCGGCACGTGATGCGCCAGCCAGTGCGCGATCACGCTCTCCAGCGTGTTGTGGGTGATGAAGCAAAGGTCGTCGCTGCCGGCGGTGGGATGCGTGCCGGTGAACCAGGCCACCGTATCGGTGCCGATGGGGCGCAGGTTGATCTTCTGCTGGCCGAAGCGCACCGAGACCCGTTTGCCGGTGCGGGATTCGAAGTCCTCGCGCCGCATGCCGAGCACGCTCTCATACCACGCCGCGCTGGTCTCGACGTCCTTCACGTTGAGGACGATATGGTCGAAACGGTCTATCACAATACTCATCTTGCGCCTTTCGAGGAAGTGAAACGAGTCTGACGAGAAAGGGACGGGGCGCGATCGCGCGTGCCGGAAAACAGGTACTTTACACCCGACTTCCTGATCGCGCGTGCCCGTGGCGCCGGCGGCTTGTGATAAGGTTCCGCGGCAAGGTCGCCACGCCGCCCGCCAGGCCGGCGCAGAGACGGCCTGACCCGGCCCGGCCGGGATCCAGAACAGGAGACCTGCCGTCATGAGCAGCATGCTAGCCAACCACGCCGCGGCGTCGGACGACGATCCGGAGCGCCGCGCCCTGATTGCCCGCGCCCACGCGCGCTCCGCCGGCTTCGGCCTGGAAGCGGTGCATGCGGCGGACTACCACCCGCTAGGGGGGCGCGCACTGCATGAACTGGTCGACGCCAACCAACTCCTCTACAAGCATGCGCTGCCGGTCATGGAGACCCTGCACGCGCAGATCGCCAACACCGAAAGCATGGTGCTGCTGACCGATAGCGGCGGCGTGATCCTGCACAGCCTGGGCGATGGCGATTTCGCCGACAGGGCCAGGCGCGTGGCGCTGGCACCGGGCGTATCGTGGGCGGAGTCGAGCAAGGGCACCAACGCGATCGGCACGGCGCTGGCCGAGGCCCGTCCCACGGTGGTCCATGCCGATGAGCACTTCCTGCGCGCCAACCGCACGCTGACCTGTTCCTGCGCGCCGATCGCCGGGCCGTTCGGCCGGGTCCTGGGCGCGCTGGATGTCAGCGGCGATCATCGCGGCTTCCACAAGCACACCATGGCGCTGGTGCGGATGTCGGCACAGATGATCGAGAATCACCTGTTCGCCACCCATTTCACCGACGCCGCGCTGGTGCGCTTTCATGCGCGGCCCGAGTTCGTCGGCACGCTGTTCGAAGGCATGGCGGCATTCGCTGCCGACGGCACTTTCCTCGCGGCCAACCGCAGCGGCCTGTTCCAGCTGGGCTTGTCGCCCGATGCGCTGGAGCGCCACAGCTTCGCCGCCTTGTTCGGCTTGCCGCTGGGTGTCGCGCTCAAGCAGGGCGACGAGGCCCGCGGGCAGTTGCTGACGCTGACCTTGCCGAGTCGCGTGCTCGTGTTCGCGCGGATGGCATTGCTGGCGCCGGCCCGGCGCGTATCACACACAGCGCCCGCTGCGCCCGCGGCACGCACATCCGCCGCCGGGCCGGCCTCGGCGCTGGCTGCTCTCGATACCGGCGACGCCCGCATGGCGGCCGTGCTGCAGCGGGTCAACAAGGTACACGGGCGCGATATCCCGATCCTGGTGCTGGGGCGCACCGGCACCGGCAAGGAATGGCTGGCGCGGGCCATTCATCGCGACTCGCCGCGTGGCGCGGCGCCGTTCGTGGCTGTCAACTGCGCGTCCATCCCGGAATCCCTGATCGAGGCGGAACTGTTCGGCTACGAGGACGGCGCGTTCACCGGCGCCCGGCGGCGAGGCAGCCCGGGCAAGCTGGTGCAGGCGCATGGCGGCACCTTGTTCCTCGACGAGATCGGCGACATGCCGCTGGCACAGCAGGTAAGGCTGATGCGCGTGCTGCAGGAGCGCGCGGTGACGCCGCTGGGTGGCGCCCGCGCGATACCGGTGGATCTGCGCATCATCTGCGCCACCCACCGCGACCTGCGCGCGATGATCGCGGCCGGTACGTTCCGCGAGGATTTGTACTACCGGATCAATGCGCTGGCGGTCACGCTGCCCGCGCTGCGCGACCGCACCGACCTGCCGGTCCTGGTGGAACGCATCCTGACGCAACAGCTCGCGCAGGCGGACCATGCCGCGCATGCTGGTGCGCATCCAAGCCAGATCGCGGCGGACGTGCTGGCACGTTTCCAGCGGCATCCGTGGCCGGGCAACCTGCGCCAGATGGTCAACGTGCTGCGCACCGCGGCCATCATGGCCGAAGGCGAGGACGAGATCCGGGTGGAGCATTTGCCGGAGGATTTCGAGGACGACCTGGTACCGGATGCGTACGGGGACGCGCAGCGAGCGATGGACAGCGATGACAATTTGGCCAGCGTCGCACAGGTGCGGCCAACCGACGCCCCCGAGCGCCTGCGCGATCGCGAAGCCGCCATGATCCGCCAGGCGCTGGCACGCCACGGCGGCAACATCAGCCTGGCCGCGCGCGAGCTGGGCTTGTCGCGGAACACGATATACAGACGGCTGAAGCGTGGCAGTTGAATCGTGGCCCACCAGCCGCCCCCACGCGATGCGAAGCGAGCCGTCAAGGTGTACCAGGCCGTATGGGGCGCCTCGTCGTCAGGCAAAAAGAGCGGAAAAGAGGGGGCCATGTTTGAGTATCGCCTTAAGGCGATGCGAGTT
>NZ_JBFTLX010000103.1:0-22518 GCF_056396665.1 Cupriavidus sp. 05T313
GCGCAAAGCTTCGGGCGCCCGGCCATCACGGCCCGCGTGCCGGGCCGCCCGGCCAGCGATGAGCTGGCCCAGCGCTTTGCCCGCGCCGGCGGCACCGTGCCCGGCGCCGGGCCGGCATGGCGTGGCGCCGGCAATGCGCCAGGCGGGAACCCGGCGGCTTCCGCGCCCGTCAGGTTGAGCCAGGCTGCGCCTGGCTACCATGGCCGCAACGGGGCAGGCCAGATGCCCGGAACGCCGGGCGCTCCCGGCGGCGGGAATCCTGGCATGCCGGCCTTCGGCCCACAACGCGCCGACGGTGGCGCCCGCCCGCCCGCGCCGCAGGGCCTGATCGGGACCGAGCATGGCGGCCAGCCACCCGTGCAGGGCGGCGATCCGCGCGTGCGCGGCTGGACCACGCGTCCGGACCAGGCGCGCGGCTTGCCGCCGCAAGGGGGCCAGCCAGGTTCGCAACTTCAGCAGGCCCAGCAGTTCCAGCAACGCCAGGCCGAGCAACGGGCCGCCGCGCAGCAGAATGGCCGTACCCTGCAGACCGATCCGCAGGGGCTGGGCCGCCAGCAGCAAGAGCGGCAGATGGGAGACCAGCAACGGGCGCAGCAGGCGATGCAACAGCAGCAGGAGATGCAGCGCCAGCAGCAGCAACGGCAGATAGGGGACCAGCAGCGAGGGCAGCAAGCGGTGCAACAGCAACAGGAAATGCAGCGCCAGCAGCAAGAGCGGCAGATGGGAGACCAGCAGCGGGCGCAGCAGGCGATGCAACAGCAGCAGGAGATGCAGCGCCAGCAGCAGCAACGGCAGATAGGGGACCAGCAGCGAGGGCAGCAAGCGGTGCAACAGCAACAGGAGAGGCAGCGCCAGCAGCAGGAACGGCAGATGGGAGACCAGCAGCGGGCGCAGCAGGCGATGCAACAGCAGCAGGAGATGCAGCGCCAGCAGCAAGAGCGGCAGATGGGTGAGCAGCAGCGTGCCCAGCAGGCGATGCAACAGCAGCAGGAGATGCAGCGCCAGCAGCAGCAACGGCAGATCGGTGAGCAGCAGCGCGCCCAGCAGGCAATGCAACAGCAGCAGGAGATGCAGCGCCAGCAGCAGCAACGGCAGGTCGGCGAGCAGCAGCGCGCCCAGCAAGCGATGCAGCAGCAGGAAATGCAGCGCCAGCAGCAGGAACGGCAATTGGCCGACCAGCAGCGTGCCCAGCAGGCGATGCAACAGCAGCAGCAACGGCAGGTGCAGGAACAGCAGCGCCAGCAGCAGGCAATGCAGCAGCAGGCCATGCAGCGCCAGCAGCAGGAGCGGCAGATGCAGGAGCAGCAGCGGCAGCAACAGGAACAACAACGCCAGCAGCAGGCAATACAACAGCAACAACAGCAGCAACAACAGCAAGTCATGCAGCGGCAGCAGCAAGACCAGCAGCGCCAGCAGCAGGAGATGCAGCGCCAGCAGCAGGAGCATCAGCGCCAGCAGCAGGAACAGCAGCGGCGGCAGCAGGAGCTACAGCGTCAGCAGCAGCATGCGGCGGCGCAGCCGCAGCCAGTGCGGCAAGTGGCGATGCAGCAGCCTGATGCACAAGGGGGAGCCGGCAACCTGCCGCAGTACCGGGCCTGAGGCCCGCATCCGGTAGCGCAAAAAGACAAGCCCGCCACGGTACGCCGCGGCGGGCTCGCTGCCGGCGCCTGGCCCGAGCGCCGGTTCTCTCCTTTGCTTCGCGCGCTTACTTCGCCAGTTCCGACAGGCGCACCGGGGCAATCTTGCCGCCCTGCACCCAGCCCACCACGGTGTCGGCGACGGTGCCGCCCTTGGCGTCGAGGCTTTCGATCTCGTTGGGGTTGGCATCCTTGGCCAGCGTCTTCACCGCCTCCGGCATCCTGGCCCGGATCGCGGCTGCGTCGGAGGTGGTGCCCGCCAGCTTCATGGCGCCCGCCAGCGCGTACACCATGGTGTAGTTGAGCGACATCTCGGTAGTGGCGTCGCGGCCGTCGTGCAGTTTCTTGTATTTGCTGTTGTAGGTCTGCGCCGCCGGGCGGGCGTCGTTGGCCAGCGGCATCACGCCGATCGATCCTTCCAGCATGGCCAGGCCGTTGGTGACTTTGGCCATCTCGTCGAGCTTGGCCTGGTCCATCACGATAAAGCCACCCTTGAAGCCCAGTTCGCGCGCCTGCTTGACCACCAGCGCGGTCGGCTCGGACGGGCCGCCGACAAACATCACATCGGGTTTGTCGGCCAGCACGCGCGACACGCCGCTGTAGAAGTCGGTGGCCTTGGTATAGGACATCGGGTTGTTGGCCACCACCTTGCCGCCGGCGCCTTCCCATGCCGGCACGAAGGCTTGCACCCAGGCCTTGGCGTAGTCGTGGTCGGCCGGCGCCAGCGCCACGTTCTTGCCGTAGCGCTTCATCTGCGCCTTGATGAAGGGGTCGATATAGCCGGTGTATGCCGGCGGGATGCGGATGGTCAGCTTGTTGCCGGCGTCGGTGATGCGCGGCACGCTGGAGTAGGCCATCACCAGGAATTTCTCCTGCTCGTTGAAGGCTTGCAGGGCGAAGATGCCGCCGGAGTGCGGCACGAACACGGCGGGCGTCTTGTATTGCTGCACCAGGCGGCGCGCGTTGATGGCGGCTTCGGCGGGGGCGTATTTGTCGTCCAGCGAGACGACTTCCAGCTTGACCTTCTTGCCCTTGACTTCCAGGCCCGAGGCGTTGATTTCGTCTACTGCCATCTGGATGCCGGACAGGACGTTCTTGCCGTACAGGGCGGCGCCGCCGGACAGTGGGCCGGTGTAGCCGAGTTTGACGACTTCCTGGGCGAAGGTGGTGCCGGATGCCATCAGGGTGGCCACGGCGGTGGCGGCGAGGGGGAAGAAGCGGCGGATCATTTTGGTCTGCATTTGGCTGTCTCCTGATGTGTTTGTATTGGGTCTGACTGGAACGTGGAACGGCTTGACTTCAAATTCAACTTCAAAGGCTTAAAGTCAAAGGCGGTTTCACCCCCCTGCGGGGGGGCGACCTACTTTCTTGTCTTGCCAAGAAAGTAGGCAAAGAAGGCGCCCCATACGGCCTGGTACACCTTGACGGCTCGCTTCGCATCGCTTGGGGGGTGGCCCGGTTGGGCCACGAAAGCCGGCAGGCGCTATCCGCCGATGTACGCCTTCCGGATTCCTTCATCCTTTAGCAGCGTGTCGCGGTCGCCTTCCATCACAATGCGGCCGCTTTCGATCACGTAGGCGCGGTGGGCGATGCCCAGCGCGGCGTAGGCGTTCTGTTCGGCCAGCAGCACCGTGGTGCCGGCGCGGTTGATGCGCTGGATCACCTCGAACATCTGCTTGACCACCAGCGGCGCAAGGCCGAGCGAGGGCTCATCGAGCAGCAGCGTGCGCGGCCGGCCCATCAGCGCGCGGCCGAGCGCCACCATCTGCTGCTGGCCGCCTGAGAGGGAGCCGGCCGGGTCGTCCTTTTTCTGCCGCAGGATGGGGAACATCTCGAACACTTCTTCCAGCGAGCGTTTGATGCCTGCCGGGTCGCGCCGGTGCACGTAGGCGCCCAGTGTCAGGTTCTTCTGCACGCTCATGGCGGGAAACAGCTTGCGGCCTTCCGGGCAATGCACCAGCCCGGCCTGCACGATCTGCGAGGGCTTCATGCCGGCAAGTTCGCGGCCGTCGAAGCGCATGCTGCCGCCATGGGTGCGCTGAATGCCGCTGAGCGCCAGGAAGATCGAGCTTTTGCCGGCGCCGTTGGCGCCCAGCAGCACCACCAGCTCGCCGGCACTGGCGTTCAGCGTGATGTTGTCCAGGGCGCGGAAACTGCCGTAGGAAAGCGAAACGCGTTCAAGCTGCAACATGGTCGGCTCCCAGGTAGGCTTCGATGACCTGCGGATCGCGCTGGATCTGCGCCGGCGTGCCTTCGGCGACTTTCTCGCCGTAATTGAGCACCATGATCTTGTCGGCCAGCCGCATGATCATGTCCATCTTGTGTTCGATCAGGCAGACCGTCTTGCCGTGGCGGACCATCTTTCGGATCAGCTCGGCCAGGCCTACGGTCTCCTCCGGATTGACGCCGCCGGCGGGCTCGTCGAGCAGCAGCAGTTCGGCATCGGTGGCCAGCGCCAGCGCAAAGGCCACGCGCTTGCGTTCCTCCTGCGTGATGTCCGCGGCCACTTCATGCGCGAGGTGCGTGAGGCCGACGAAGTCCAGTGCCTCCTCGGCCTTGGCGCGGCACAGGCGTTCTTCCTCGCGCAGCCGGCGCGTGTTGAAGATCACGTCGGCAAGGCCCGAGTGCGTGCGCAGCCGGTGGCCCACGATCAGGTTGTCCAGCACGGTGGCGCGGTCGAACAGGTGCGTGGCCTGGAAGGTGCGCGCCACGCCGAGCCGGGCGATCTGGTCGGCGCGCAGGCCCGCCACGTCCTGCCCCTTGAGCAGGATTTGCCCGGAGCTGGGCGCGTGGGTGCCGGCGATCAGGTTGAAGAAGGTGGTCTTGCCGGCGCCGTTGGGGCCGATGATGGCGTTGATATGGCCGGTCTCGAAGGTGATCGAAACATCGTGCACGGCGGTCAGTCCGCCGAATTTCCTGGTCAGGTTGCGAATCTCAAGCATGGTCGGCCCCTGCGTTGGCGGCATTTGCGGCGTTGGCATTCGGGTTGGCGACGACGGGCGCGCCGGCTGGTTGCGCGCGGCTCTTGCCGCCGCGCCGCGCGGCGGCGGCGCGGCGCGCCTGGCGTTTCGCCCACGAGCCCACGATGCCGTCCGGCACGAAGATGATCAGCAGGATCAGCACCGGCCCGAACACSAGCATGCGGTAGTCCTGCAGGAACTGSAGCGTCTGSGTGACCCACGGTACCAGCACCGCGCCCAGCAGCGGCCCCAGCAGCGTGCCGGTGCCGCCCACCAGCATCGCCATTACCATGTCGAAGGTGAGGTCGGTGCGCGCGATATCGGGTCCGAGAAAGCGCACCTGGCCCGCGTACAGCGCGCCGGCAAAGCCGGCATAGCCCACCGACAGCACGAAGGAAAGCACCTTGGTGCGCATCAGGTTGATGCCGAGCGCCTCGGCCAGCGCGTCGCTGTTGCGCACCGCCATGAAGCTGCGGCCCAGCAGCGAGGTCACGATGCGGTGCATCAGGAAAGTGCCCGCCACCAGGAAGAACAGCACCAGGTAGTACTGCGCCTGCACGTTGTCGAATACCAGCGGCCCCACCGACGCCGGCACCGGGATGCCGATCAGGCCAACGGTGCCATGCGTGAGGCTTTCCCATTTTTCGATCAGCAGGTAGATGATGTAGCCGATGCACAGCGTGAAGATCGAGAAGTAATGCCCCTTCAGGCGCAGCGACACCRCGCCGACCAGGTAGCCCACCGCCATGCACACCACGCCGGACAGCACGAACGCGCCCCAGAACGGCACCTGGTGGTCCACGGTGAGAATGCCCAGCGTATAGGCGCCGATCGCCATGAAGCCGCCGTGCGCCAGGTTGAGCTGGCCGGTATAGCCCGTGATCAGGTTCAGCCCCAGCGTGGCGATGGCGTAGATGAAGGCCAGCGTCATCACCGTCAGGTAGTAACTGTTGGGCGTAACCAGCGGGAACACGATGGCCAGCGCCAGCAATAGCGCCCAGCCGGTCTTGCCTTGCAATGCTTTGCTCATGGTGCGCTCCTTATGCGGCCTTGCTTGCAAACAGGCCTTGGGGCCGGATCGACAGGATGGCCACCAGCAGCACGAAGGCGATGATGTCCTTGTAGTCGGTCGAGACATAGAAGCCGCCGAAGCTCTCGGCCATGCCGATGATCAGCCCGCCGACGATGGCGCCGGGAATGCTGCCCATGCCGCCGAGGATGATGATGACGAAGGCCTTGGTGATGACCAGGTTGCCCATGCTCGGATAGACCAGGTTGATTGGCGCGTACAGCGTGGCGGCAATCGCGGCGAGCGCGCCGGAGATGGCGAACACCAGCAGCGTGACGCGGGTGGCGTCGATGCCGACCAGCGCCGCGCCTTCGCGGTTCTGCGCCATCGCCACGATGGTGGAGCCGGTCACGGTACGCGTCAGGAACAGGTGCAGCAGCACCATCAGCCCGAATGCCGCGGCGATGATCAGCAGCCGTTGCGCCGGCGCGGTCAGGCCCAGCACCTCCACCATCTGGCCGTAGGGCGTGGGCATGCGATGGAAGTCCGCGCCCCACAGTGCCTGCGCGCCGGCCTCCAGGAACAGCATGATGCCGATGGCGGCGATCATGTCGTGCAGCTCGGGCGCGTTGCGCAGCGGATGGAACACCAGCCGGTCGGCCAGCATCGACAGCGCCGCCACCGCGATGGCGGCAGCGCCCATCGCCAGCCAGTAGTTCACGCCAAGCGACGTCATCATGTAGTACGAGACGTAGGCGCCTGCCATGTAGAAGGCGCCATGCGCGAAATTGGGCACGTGCAGGATGCCGTAGACCAGCGTCAGGCCCAGCGCCACCAGGCTGTACACGCCGCCCAGCGTCAGGCCGTTCAGGACTTGTTGAAGAAACAATGTCACGGGCTTACCTCATGCGACTTTTGCAAACACGAACGAAGGCACGCAAGCCGCGGCGCGGGCTGCGTGGAAGTGGCGGCGCCGCGCGCTAAAGCCGGGGCCGCTTGATCAAGCTGGGGCGGGAATCAGCCGCGAGGCGGTGCGGCTTGTTGAAAGGCGTGCTGCATGCGTTGTCTCCTGTGCGATGCGGAATGGCCTGCTCAGGCAGGCCCCGGGTGCCGGTGTCGTCGTGTACCGTGAAGCGTGCCACGCATGTCGCTGTAGTCACGTTCCAGCACGATCGTTCGTTTTCATTGACTGTTGCATACGGCCTGAGGCACAGTCAAGAAATACGGAATTGTCTTCCGCACAGCGAAATAGCCGGCGCGCCTCTGTCCACAGCCTTTCATGGCGGCCACAGGCACGTTCTTCACCAGCCGTTGCCCAGCGTCCTCGCCACGTATGAAACGCACCTCGTCGATTCCGCATTTGCCCGCCGACGCGCCGCTTGCTGCCGTCGCCGCCGTCGATGCGCCGCCCCGTGCGGCGGCGCAGGACACCGACCGAGACGACCGCAATTTCGTCACCGCGCTGGCGCGCGGGCTTGACCTGCTGCGCGCCTTCGGCCCGCACGACGATTACCTGGGCAATGCCGAACTGGCACGCCGCGCCGGCATTCCACGTCCCACCGTTTCGCGCCTGACCTACACGCTCACCAGCCTGGGCTACCTGATCTATTCCGCCTCGCTGGAGAAGTACCGGCTCGGCCAGGGCGCGATGGTGCTCGGGCAGCGCTACCTGGCCGGCTCGGGCATCCGCGAGATCGCGCAGCCGCTGATGCAGTCGCTTGCGTTTGCCACCGATTGCACGGTCGCGCTGGCGACATCGGACCGCCACGAGATGGTCTACCTCGAGGTATGCCAGCCGCGCGGCGCGCTGGTCATGCGGCTGGCGCCGGGCTCGCGCTTGCCCACCGCCACTTCCGCCATCGGGCGGGCCTGGCTCGCCGGGCTTGAGCCGGCGCGGCGCGCCGCCGTGATGGCTGACCTGGAGCGCCACTATGGAGCGCGCTGGCCAGCCATCCGCATCAAGCTTGAGCGCGCGCTGCGAGATTACGCCAGGCGTGGTTTCTGTCTGGCGCATGCCGAGTGGGACCGCACCGTGAGCGGCGCGGCGGCGCCGGTGGTGCTCGAAGACGGCGCGGAAGTGCTGGCCATCAATATCGGCGGCGCGGCTACCCGGCTCACGCCGGAAATCCTCGACGGCAACCTGGGCCCGCGCATCCGCGAACTGGCGGATGCGCTGCAGGCTCGCTTGTGGCAGGGGCGCGGATAGCATCGCCACCACCGTCGCGTATCGCATTCTCGCGGCCCAAGGGCCGCACATCTAGCTGGCAATGCAGACATAGCAAACAAAGGAGACAAAGATGGAGATTCGCAACAAGACCGTGGTGGTGACCGGCGCGGCGACCGGTATCGGACGCGCGCTGGCACTGGCCTTTGCCGCCGGCGGCGCGCGTGGCGTGGCCGTGGCCGACCTGGATGCGAAGGGCGCGCAAGAGGTGGCCGCCGAGCTGGCCAAGGCCAGCCCTGATTGCCAGGTGTTCGCGCAACAGGTCGACGTGGCCGATGCTGCCGCGGTGCAGGCGCTGGCCGACGAAGCCACGCAGCGCTTCGGCCAGATCGACGTGTTCTGCTCCAACGCCGGCATCATCCTGCGCAAGGGTCTCGAGGCCAGCGCCGAGGAGTGGCAGCGCATCTGGGAGATCAACGTGATGGCCCACATCCACGCCGCGCGCGCGGTGCTGCCGCAGATGCTGGCGCGTGGCGATGGCTATTTCGTCAACACCGTATCGGCCGCCGGGCTGCTGTCGCAGATCGGCTCGGCGCCGTATGCCGTGACCAAGCACGCTGCCATCGGCTTTGCCGAATGGCTGTCGATCACTTATGGCGATCGCGGCATCAAGGTCAGCTGCATCTGCCCGCAGGGCGTGCAGACGCGCATGCTGTTCGGCGAGGACGGCGATCGCAAGGGCTTCCTGCAGGCGGGCTCGGTCACGCCCGAGCATGTGGCGCAGGTCACGCTGGAAGGGGTGAAGGACGAACGCTTCCTCATCTTGCCGCATCCGGAAGTGCTCGAGTACTACCAGCGCAAGGGACAGGATTACGATCGGTGGCTAAAGGGAATGCGCCGCCTGCACGATAAAGTGATGGCGGAGTTCGGTGGCACGGTGGTGTGAGTGTGGCGTGAAATCCGCGCCATAGCATCATGCTGAGCCAACGCCGCCGCCGGACAGGCACGAGTTGTCGCGCCCGTCCGGCGGCGGCTTGCGGGACAATCTCTGGTACCAAAAAAACAAATCAAGTCATCGGGAGACATACCATGCGCATCACCTCTTTCGCAGCGGCCGTGCTGGCCACCTGCGCCGCATTCGCCGTGCCATCGGCCCAGGCCGACACCTATCCCTCCAAGCCGATCCGGATGGTGGTGGGTTTCCCTAGCGGCGGCGCGCCCGACATCCTGGCGCGCATCTTCTCGGAGAAGATTTCCCCATCCTGGGGGCAACCGGTGGTGGTGGACAACAAGCCCGGCGCCGGCGGCAACATCGGCGCCGAAGCCGTGGCGCATGCCGCGCCCGATGGCTACACGCTGGCGCTCGGCACCGTGGGCACGCACTCCATCAACGGTGCGCTCTACAGCAAGATGCCATATGACATGGTCAAGGATTTCGCGCCGGTGATCCTGGTCGCGTCGACGCCGAACGTGCTGGTGGTCAACCCCTCCGTGCCGGCCAAGAACGTGGCCGAGCTGATCGCGCTGGCGAAGGCCAAGCCGGGCAGCCTCACCTTCGGCACGCCGGGTGTCGGCACCTCGCCGCACGTGGCGGGCGAAATGTTCAACTCGCTGGCCGGGGTGAAGCTCACCCATGTTCCCTATAAAGGCCGTGCCATGGCGATTCCTGATCTGCTCGGCGGCCATATCTCCATGATGTTCGACAACCTGCCTTCGGCGCTGCCGGTGATCAAGGAAGGCAAGGTGCGGGCGTTAGGGGTGACCAGTGCCAAGCGCTCGCCGTCGGCACCGGATATTCCTACGCTGGCGGAGCAGGGGTTGCAGGGGTTTGACGCGGATTCGTGGTTTGCGATTTTCGCGCCGGCGAATACGCCTAAGGATGTGGTTGCCAAGCTGAATGCCGAGTTGAATCGGATTTATCAGTTGCCGGATGTGCAGGCCAAGTTGAAGACGCTTGGGTTGGATCCTATTCTTGGGACTCCGGAGAAATTGGCTGGTTTTCAGCGGGCGGAGATTGCTAAGTGGGCGAAGGTGGTGAGGGATTCGGGGGCTAAGGCGGATTGAGTTCTTCTTGGGGGGAGTGTTTTCGGCGTTGGTTTTTGGACCCAACAGCGTACGACATTCCCCCTGCGGGGGGACGCCGGTCACTCTTCTTTGCTTCGGCAAAGAAGACTAACGAGAAGAAAGCCGACCCTGCCGGGAGCAGAGCCATCAGACTCTTCAACTGCGTTGATTGCGTCGTGCGGGTGGTGGCTTCGGCTGGCATGTCCTACCGGCTTCAACGGCTGCTCCCCTGCGTACCACACGGGTTTCGTGGTGCGGCCCCTAGTGGCGGGCGCCGCGCCCATTCGGCCATCTGCCGTTCGCGATGCAACGGGCCACGATTCTTCGAGCCCAACTGGTTTCGTGGTTTTGTCTCTGGCGGAACGCGCGGTGATTGTTCGATCCCTGCCGTTCGYAGGGGGCGGCGCCGCGCAACTTCGCAATGATGCGTTTCGTGGTGGGCGCGGTGGCCCACGCTCAGTCCCCTGCGGCCTCGTTCATGGATTGGTCGAGAACCGCACAACACCGTCGCCAGATCCTTCCGTGTTCGCTGACCGGGCCACGGCGCCACCACGAAACGAAGACGGCCGTATGCAGTCACGGCTAGCGCCGGTACGGCAGGGTGTCAATTGGCAGGGTATTTGCCGTCAGAGACAAAACCACGAAACCAGCAAGGTACGAAATGCCGTGGCCCGTTGCCCCGCGAACGGCAGATGGCCGAATGGGCAGGGCGCTCACTATCAGGGGCCGCACCACGAAAGCACTGGGTAATGCTATTGCGCTGCCCTTCGAGTCGGTAAGGCAGGCCAGCCAAGACCTTGKGCCTGACGACGAAACCACCRACGCSCAATAGCCTGATTGCTCTGCCCCCGGCAGGGTCGGCTTTCTTCTCGTTAGTCTTCTTTGCCGAAGCAAAGAAGAGTGACCGGCGTCCCCCGCAGGGGGATGTCGTACGCTGTTGGGTCCAAAAACCAACGCCGAAAAACGAGGCCACGGGCGATTGAGCGCGGGCCACCGTGCCCACCACGAAACCCATCATTGCGAAGTTACGCGGCGCCGCTCCCTGCGAACGGCAGGGACCGAACAATCACCGCGCGTGCCGCCAGAGCCAAAACCACGAAACCACCGGGCAATGGCATTACGCTACCCTTTGAGCCGGTAAGGCACGCCAGCCGACACCTGGGCCGCACGACGCAATCAACGCCGTTGAAGAGCCTGATGGCTCTGCCCCCGGCAGGGTCGGCATTCTTCCCGAACGCTGTTGGGTCCAAAAACCAACGCCGAAAACAAGACCCCTCAAGCAATGTCCCAATTCAAAACTCAAAGATCCGCATCAACCGCCCCCCGCACCGGCGCCGCAGTCCCCGTACCCCCCCGCAACCGACTAAAACTAACCCCCGCCCCAATCCCCGCAACAACCGCCGCCACACAAAGCGCCACCCGCGCAGCGCCACCCTGATCGATGCTGAACAACAACGCCAGCACGGCAGTCCCCGTAGTCTGCCCAAGCAACCGAGTAGTCGCCTGCGCACCGCTGGCGCCACCGCTGCGTGCGGGCGGCGTCGCCCCGATCATGGCCCGGTTGTTAGGCGACTGGAACAAACCGAACCCCAGCCCGCACATCGCCATGCGCCAGCACACGGCAAAGCTTGAAGCATCCGGCCCGAGCAGCGCCAGCCCCACCAGCCCCGAGCCCAGCAACGTCAGCCCGATGCCAGCCAGAACGCTGGCGGGATACCGGTCGGACAAGCGCCCCGACAGCGGCGCCATGATGGCCACCATCAACGGCCACGGCGTGATCAGCAGCCCGGTTTCATGCAGCGAGCGGCCAAGCTGGTATTCCAGGTAGAAGGGCAGTGCGACAAAGGACAGCATCTGCGCCATGAAGGAGCAGAAGGACGTACCCACCGCCAGCGTGAATGAGCGGCTGGCGAACAGGTCCACCGGCACCAGCGGCGCCGGCTTGCCGCGTTGCATGCGCACCAGCCACCAACCCAGCGTGGCAGCCACCACCAGCGCGGCCGCCGCGGCAGGCCGCCAGGCGGCATGGCCTGCGCCGTCCACACCCAGGATGAACAAGGCGAACACCACGGCCGATAGCAGCGCGCTGCGATAGTCGAAGCCATGCGGCTGGGGCGGCGTTGCGGGCAGCGCCGTGCGCGCCAGCGCCAGCGCGAAGATCGCCACCGGCACATTGACGGCGAACAGCCACGGCCAGCTGGCGAAGGACAGGATCAGCGCGCCCACCGAAGGGCCCACGGCGATGGTGATACCCACCACGAGCGCATTCAGGCCAATGCCACGGCCGAGTTTGGTGGGCGGGTAGATAAAGCGCACCAGCGCCGTATTTACGCTCATGATGCCGGCCCCGCCGATGCCCTGCACCACCCGCGCAGCCACCAGCACCGGCAGGCTTGGCGAGAGCGCACACAACAGCGAACCCACCAGGAAGACCGCCAGGCCGATGCGGTACACGCGCTTGTAGCCAAGGATGTCGCCCAGCGAGGACAGCGGCAGCAGGCACACCGTGACGGTGAGCTGGTAGGCGTTGACCACCCAGATGGTGCTGGATGGGTCCGACGCTAGCTCGCGCGAGATCGACGGCAACGCGATATTGGCGATCGAGCCGTCGAGCACAGCCATGATGAGGCCGCAGAACACGGTGAGGATGGCCCAGTTTCGTTGGGGATGGGGTAGGCCTTGGTGTGGCTGCATGGGAGGAGGGCGGGGGGTGAGGAGAGGCGGGAGCGTTGCTTAAGATGCTTGACGACACAATTATCGTCGCGTGCGGCGGCGCTCGCAAACTATCGGATTGTGTTAAGGCGGGCGCGGTGGTGTTGTTTTTTTGGTGCCCGCGGCGGTCGAGGGCCTGGCCCGCCGCTTTGCGTGGAAGCGGGGCGTGGGCGATGTTCAGCGTTTCCCTGAGAAATAAGGCAAAAAACCCGCCATCCTCTTCAAAACGCGCCAGCGGCCCGACGCTATGATCCCCTGCACGATGTCCCGGAACCGAGGTCGCGAGATGCCCCTCGGCAGGGGATGCATGCGTTTTCCGGACAGCCAATAGCCATGTCAACACCAACCAACGAGGGCCGCCGGCAGCCAGTCCCCGCCAGTCTCGACCCCGTCGACTGGAGCGGGCTCAGGGCGCAGGGTCACAGCATGCTCGACGATATGCTGGATTATCTCCAGGGCATTCGCGAGCGGCCGGTCTGGCAGCCGATTCCCGACGCGGTGCGCGGGCGCTTTCGCGAGCCCTTGCCCCGGCAAGGAAGCGGGCTGGACCAGGTTCACCGGACCTTCATGGACAGTATCCTGCCGTTTGCCGTCGGCAATGCGCATCCCGGCTTCATGGGCTGGGTGCATGGCGGGGGAACGCCCGTCGGGATGCTGGCGGAAATGCTCGCGGCGGGGCTCAATGCCAACCTGGGTGGCCGCGACCATATCCCGGTCGAGGTCGAGTGGCAGGTGCTGCGCTGGGTGATCGAGCTGTTCGGCTTCCCGCAGGATGCGAGCGGCCTGTTCCTGACCGGCTCCTCCATGGCCAATCTGTCCGGCGTGCTGGTCGCCAGGACCCGGGCGCTCGGCAGTGGCGTCCGGTCGGGCGGCGTGGCGCAAGCTTCGCGCCGCCTGAGTGCTTATACCTCGGCCAGGGCGCATGGCTGCATCGCGCAGGGCATGGACCTCGCCGGCCTGGGAAAAGACAACCTGCGATCGATTCCCGTTGACGATCTGGGGCGCATGGATATGGCATGTCTCGAGGCGGCCATTGCCGTCGATCGCGCTGCCGGCTTTACGCCATTTCTCGTCGTCGGCACTGCCGGCACCGTGGATACGGGTGCCATCGACGACCTGGCAGCGATCGCGCGCATTGCCCGCCGGGAGCAACTGCATTTTCATGTCGACGGTGCCTTCGGCGCCCTGGCCATGCTGTGCCCGCAATTGGCCCCGCGCCTGCGCGGAATCGAGCAGGCAGACTCGATCGCCTTTGATTTCCACAAATGGCTGCAAGTCCCCTATGACGCCGGCTTCCTTGTGGTCCGGGACCGGCAATTGCACTTGCGCACCTTTGCGACGCACGAAGGCACCTATCTCAGCCGCGGCGAGCGCGGCATGGCGGCCGGTTCGCCCTGGCCTTGCGATTTCGGGCCGGACCTCTCGCGCGGCTTTCGCGCGTTGAAGACCTGGTTCACGATCAAGGTCTACGGTACCGAGCGCCTGGGCGGCATGATCGCCCATACCTGCGCGCTCGCGCAAGAACTCGCGCGGCGCATCGATGCCGAGCCGGAACTGGAAATGCTGGCGCCGCTATCCCTCAATATCGTTTGCTTCCGCTTCATCGGCACCGGGCTTGCGCACGGCGCCATCGAACAGGTCAACCGCGATCTCGTCGTCGCCCTGCAGGAATCCGGCGTGGCCGCGCCGTCATCGACCGTGCTCGATGGCCGCTTCGCGATCCGGGTTGCCCTTTTCAATCATCGCAGCACCGAGCAGGACATTGATGTCCTGCTCGGTGCCACCCTTGCGCTCGGCCGGTCGCTGAGTGCACCGTTATCCATTCCCGAAGCCAGCGACTTGCCACAATGAATGCAATCCATGACCGCGTGACCCAGGCGCCGGGCCCGGATACCCTGATCGGTCTGCGCTACCTGCTGCGGGCGGCCCACCAGAATGAGGATCTGCGCCCGCTTGGCGCGGAACTGATCAAGCATCTGGAGTCGCATCCGGACGACGCGAACGCACTGATGGATCTCTCGCTGGTCCTGCAACTGATTGGCGATCATGCGCTCGCCATGACTGTCCAGGCCGAGGCGCTGCAGACGCGGCAGCTTTATCATCTGCCGACCTTGCGCGGTGATGGCGTTGGCCTGCGCGTGCTGGCCGTCATGGTGTCGGGCGATCTGATGGCCAACACCCCGATCGAATGCCTGCTGGGCAACTCCGACGTGGCGGTCGACGCACTGTATGTCACACCGGAAAACCCGCTGCCGCAGGCCGTGCCGGAGCACGATGTGCTCTTTATCGGAGTTGGCGAATCCGACCGTACCCAGCCCGTGCTGGAGCAGTTGCGCGCACTCGCGGCCATCTGGCCGCGCCCAGTGCTGAACATGCCGGATCGCCTGCAACTGCTGTCGCGGGACACGGCTGCGTCGATACTGGCGTCGGCTCCGGGCATCTGCATGCCGCCGACCCGGCGCGTGGATCGCCAGGTACTGGCGAGTGTCGCCAGTGGGCAGGCAGCGATCTCGTCGGTGCTGGGCGAGGGCAGTTTCCCGATCATCGTCAGGCCCCTTGGTTCGCATGCCGGCAAGGGACTGGAGAAAATAGCCGACGCGGCCGAACTCGCCGGCTACCTGGCGCACAGCCAGGAGCCTGCGTTCTACGTCTCTTACTTCATCGACTACCGGAACGCGGACGGCCAGTACCGGAAATACCGGCTTGTACTGATCGAAGGGCGCCCGTACGTCTGCCACGTCGGCATCTCCGAGCACTGGATGATTCACTATCTCAATGCCGGCATGGCGGAGAGCGCGGCCAAGCGGGATGAAGAAGCGGCGATCATGCGCGACTTCGACCACACCTTCGCGCTGCGTCACAAGGATGCACTCGCGCTGATTCAGGAGCGRCTGGGCCTTGACTATGTCGGCCTGGATTGCGCCGAGACGCCGGATGGCGAGTTGCTGGTGTTCGAGGCGGACACGGCCATGGTCGTGCACGATATCGATCCGGTCGATCTTTTTCCCTACAAGCAGCCGCAGATGCACAAGATCTTCGCTGCGTTCAGGACCATGCTGATCAACGCCAGCCATGCCGACCATGCCGACCGACCGCACGCTCCCGATGCCGCTGCCATCGACGGCTGACCTGCTGGTGAGCGGCGGGGATCATCGCATCGCGCTGGACCCCGTCACTGGCCGGAACAAGTATGGTTGCCAGCCATGCGCTTCACCGGGGCTGGTTGCCTTTGGCTCGTCCACTTCCTCGGGGATCTCGCCGGCGGCGTTCGCCGTGGCGGACGGACTTCGCGGCCGGCTGGCCGGCGGGCTGGCGCACCAGCCCGCAGCCGAGTTGTATCGCCGCGAGTTGGAGCGGTTGCGCGGCGAGTTGCTGGCATTGTGCGGCATCGATCATGCCCTTGACCCCGGGCTCGTCTTCTCGGCGTCGGGCACCGATGTGCATTTGCTTGCGGCGCAGGTGGCGGCGAGATTGTCGGGGGATGGCGGCGCCAGTGGCGTCCCGGTCCGGCCCCTGGTGATCCTGGCCGGCGAGGCCGAGAGCGGCAGCGGCGTGCCCGCGGCGCTGACCGGGCGGCACTTCAGCACGTATAACGCGCTGGGCCGTATCACCATCCCGGGCGAATCCCTTGGCCGGGCCTGCGCCAGCGACATCCTCAATGTGCCGATTCGTCACGCCGATGGCAGTCTCCGGGATGCCGACGTGGTCGACGTGGAAATCGAAGCGCTCGTCAGCCAGGCCGTGCATGACGGACGTCATGTGCTGTTGGTGCTGATCGATGTCTCCAAGACCGGATGCATTGCGCCAAGCATCTCGTGCGTGATGCGCCTGCACCGCCGCTGGCCATCGGCGGTGCAGGTTCTCGTCGACGCCTGCCAGTTCCGCATCGAGCCGGGCACCATCCAGGCGTATCTGCGCAACGGCTTCATGATTGCGCTGACCGGTTCCAAGTTCGTGGCAGGGCCATCGTTTTCCGGCGCCCTGCTGCTGCCGGCAGTGGCCGGCGAGACGCTGCGCCAGCGGGGCATCCCTGCGGAACTCCGCCTCTACTCTGCTCGCGAGGAGTGGCCCCGCGACTGGCCATGCGCGCAATCCCTTGGATCGCATGCGAATTTTGGCTTGCTGCTGCGCTGGCAGGCCGCGGTCCATGAGTTGCGCGAGTTCCGCGCGGTGCCAGCCCCGCAAGTCGAGGGCATTCTGCGGCGCTTCGCCAATGCCATCCGGCAAAGGCTGAGCCGCGATCCGGCTTTTTCCATCCTGGATGTACCGGCGCTGGACCGCACGGCGCTGAACATCCTGTCGAACTGGGACGATATTCAGACCATTTACCCCTTCCTGCTGTATCGGTCGGCTTCGCATGGCGGCAAGACTGCGCTCAGCCGCGACGAAACGGCTGGAATCTATCATCGGCTGCAAGGGCCGGGGCGCGGCGCCGACGCTCTGGCCTATCACATCGGTCAGCCGGTCGACTGTGGTCACAGGGCGGGTATCCCTGTCAGCGCCTTGCGACTGTGCATGAGTGCCAGGCTGGTGGTTCAGGCCGCGCGCGACCCCGGTCAGGAAATGGGCGTTATCAGACAGGCCATGTCCTGTCTGGATACGGTCGCAGCATTGGTTCGCACCCCACCATCCTCGCTCAGTGGCACCACAGTGCTGGATGCGGCATTTTCATAAGCCCCGGGCGGTAGCCTGTCGGTTTTTCCGCCTGGCTGGCGCCGGCAGCGCCGGGCTGCTTCATGCACTGGTGCGCGGCAGGCATGGTCATGGTTCCATCGGGTTCCATCGCCGCGGCATGATCCCAGGCTCGTGCCCGCGGAGGATGCCAGCCCAGGTCGTGGGTCGTCGCCTCCGTCATCATCATGGCATCGATTGCGACTTAAAAGGTATATGGCTTTAATCGTTGGTTCTTATAATATTTTTTAATAAGGTTTAAAGTAATTAATATGCCGGGAGACGAAAAAAGCACACCTTTCTTCCCGGTATGCATGGTGGATGAGACGACTGAGTTTTTTAATAGGAATTCGTACCGAGATGATCACTCGGTTGAGCCAATTTTCGGTTTCGCGGCTTGCCCGCGACTCGGGGATTACCCAATTTCCACTTCAGAATAATGCTGGCCTACTGTGCCGACGGGGAGTGCGTGTCACGCGGCCTATCGGTCGCAGCGCGGTGAACTTGCGGACCGGCCGGCATCCGGTAGCCAGGCACCAGGAAATGGAGGCGTAGGCTGTGTCAGCTGAGCGATCCGTAATCTATCTAGTCGACGACGATGAAATTGTGCTCTGGACATACCATGAGTTGCTCCGTGGTCTTGGCGCAGACATAAGGCAGTTTGTTTCCTCTCGCGAGTTTGTCGAATCGTACCGACCGGCTCCGGTTGAATGCCTGGTTTGCGATCTGCGCATGCCGGGGATGTGCGGCCTGCAGGTGCAGGGCGCGCTGGCAGGCATGGGCGTTTTTCCGCCAACCATCTTTGTCTCCGCTTACTCCGAGGTCGCTTCGGTGGTCAAGGCGATCAAGGCGGGCGCGCTCGATTTCCTGGAGAAGCCGGTCGATGGCGCAATGCTGGTACAAAAAGTGCGCGGCGCGCTGGAGCGCAGCCGCCAGATGTACGAACAGAGGCTGGCTTCGGCCGACAAACGCACGCGGCTTGCACTCCTGACCCCGAAGGAGCGAGTCGTTGCCTGGCACGTCACGACCGGCAAGACCAGCAAAGCGATTGCCACGGAACTGGGGATCAGCGCCCGTACCGTGGAAAATCACCGGGCGCGCCTGATGGAGAAACTGCAAGTCAAATCCGCAATTGAATTGACAACGCTGTTTCTTGATTGATCCATCCTGCCGGGACGCCAATAAAAAGTGACGAAGACCAGAAATCAAGGTCGCGTTATCTGCCGCCACCGGGCCGGAACGCCGCCGTCGTTTTACAAGCCGCGAACCGTCGCAGGAAATCATGATGAAGCGCTACTTCAGGAGTCTGCGAGGGACGGGCGGTAGGGAAACCCGCCTGAATTTCATCATGACGGCGGTCGCCGTCGTATTGCTGCTGGTCTTGAGCCACGAGGTGCTCGGGGGCCTTGAAAAGCAATTTCATCGGAGCGCCGAAAGCCGCCTGAAAGGCGTGCTTCAGGCGATATCGGACCTGAACCGGACCATGGGAGAGGATTCGGCGGGGCGGGTCGGGACCATTGCCGAGAACCCTGCCCTGATAAAACTGGTGAAACGTATCCTGGCCAATCCCGGCAGCGCGGATTTGCTGACTGAATTCGATCAGTGGATTCTGCCGATCTACAGGAGCCGGGGCTTCGACGGCTATGCCCTGATCAGGCCGGACCAAACCATTGTCGCGGCGAGCAGCCCGTACTATGTCAACTTCTCGAATCTGACCGAGCAGACAAAACGCACGTTGCGGGGGGCGCAGGAACTTGGATTTGCCATCTCGCGGCCCACTGTCTCGACGCTGCCGCTCATGGTCCAGGGCGTCGAGAAGCCGGCCGGGATGTTCTATCAGCTTGCGTGCGCACGCATCAATGCGGATGGACGGATCGTCGGCTACCTGTGCCTGCGCGTCGATCCCTACGTGGGACTATTCAAGATTCTCAAGGCGGGCCGGATAGGCGAAACGGGCGAGGCTTACGCGATCGATTCCTCCGCGCGCATTCTCTCCCCGACCCGCGCCTCGGAGCGCCAGGCGGCGCCGGATCGTCCGCGGCAAGATGTCGCCGGGCCGCTGTGGGCGAGAGTGCCCGGCAAGCAGCCTGCCGGCGATGCGCTGGCGCGGGGCGGCGCTGGCGACGCTCCGACCAAACTTGCGTCGCAGCTGCTGGCGAATAGAGGCGAGGAAGCGGTGGCCGCCGATGGCTATGACGGCTATGACGGGCACAAGGTCATCGGGGCTGGTCGATGGCTGGATAGCCAGGACATGGGGCTGGTCGTCGAGCTACACGTTGACGAAGCCTATCAATCGTACTTCCTGGTCCGGACGGCGATCGTGAGCCTTACCGCGATTGCGATCGGGCTGATCCTCGCGCTGGCGGCGTTCCAGTGGCGCGCGCGCCGCAGTGTGTGCGAGAACGAGGAGCGCATGCGCGCATTCCGCGAGAACGTGCCGACCGGGCTGGCCTACAAGAACCTCAAGGGCGTGGGCATCATGGCCAATCGCGCTTACGAGCAAGCCATCGGGGTGCCGCACGGCGCTGCCGTGGGATGCTGCGACTGGGACATCATCCCGAATCGCCGTATCGCGGAGATCAGCCGCGATATGCACGAACTGGTACTGGCCAGCGGAACCTCCCAAAGCCAGGTGCATACGACCAGTCCTCGTTACGGGTATGAACGTATCTTCCGCGTGGTCAAGTTCCCGGTGCGCGCGCCGGACGATGCGGGCATCATCGGCGTCGGTACCGTGGTCGCGGATATCACCGAGCAGGAGCGCACCCGGCAGGCCCTGGAACTGCTTACCAACACGCTGGAAGCTCGCGTCGAGGAGCGAACTCTGCAGCTGACGGTAGCCCGCGAGGCGGCTGAATCGGCTGCGCGGGTCAAGGCGAAGTTCCTGGCCAATATGAGCCACGAGATCAGGACGCCGCTGAATGCCATCATCGGTATGTCGCATCTGGCGCTGAACAGGGAGTGCGACGACAAGCTGGATCGCTATCTGGCGCGCATCAGCGCATCCGCCGGGCACTTGCTGGGGATCGTCAACGATATCCTGGATTTCTCGAAGATCGAGGCGGAAATGCTCACCGTCGACGCGCGCGAGTTCTACCTGTCCGAACTGCTGGACCGTGTCACTGGCCTGTTCTGGGAAACGGCGGAAGCGAAAGGCGTCATGATGTCCATTTCCACGTCCCCCGCGATTCCGCTTCGGCTTGTCGGCGATCCATTGCGGGTCGGGCAGATCCTGATCAATTTCCTGAGCAATGCGTTGAAGTTCACGGATCGCGGCGAGGTCTCCCTGCGAGTCAGGGAGACGCTCGTCCGCGACAGCCATATCGGCTTGTGTTTCGAGGTCGAGGACACGGGCGTAGGCATCGCGCCGGAACAGTTGCCGCAGCTGTTCACGCCGTTCCAGCAACTGGATAGCGCGATGAACCGCCGCTTTGAAGGCACGGGGCTAGGGCTTGCGATCTGCAAGAAGCTGGCGGAACTCATGGGCGGGCGTGTCCTTGCGCGGAGCCAGGCCGGCGTGGGAAGTACCTTCTCGTTCGAGGTATCGCTGGAGATTGCGGGAGCGGACCGGGCGGCCGGTGCGGGCTCCGGGCGTTCGCATACGGATACGGCGCCATCGGATGGCCGCTCGCTCGCCGGGCCGGCGTGGCAGGCATTGCACGGGCGCACGGTCTTGCTGGTCGAGGACAACCCGATCAATCAGGAGGTTGCGCGCGGTCTTCTCGAACTGGTGGGCATGGACGTGCATGTTGCCTGCGACGGTCCGCGGGCGCTGGCGACGCTCAAGGAGCACGCATTCGATATCGTGCTGATGGACATCCATATGCCGGGCATGGACGGCATAGAGACCACCGGCGCGATTCGCCACGGCCTGGGGCTGCAGRCCCTGCCGGTGCTGGCGCTGACGGCCGACGCGATGTCGGCTGACCGCATCCGCTGCATCGAGGGCGGGATGAACGATCATATTTCAAAGCCGATCGACGCAGAGGCGATGTTCCGCACCATTGCGGCATGGCTACCGCCCGTGGCTAAACCAGGGGGCGCGGATCGCGGTCAGGCAGGCGCGGGGACAAGGATGGATGTGGCGGCGCAGACGAGTCCCCCTGCGTCAGCGGTGGTGAAAGCCCTGAAGGGCGTACCGGGCCTGGACGCCGCTGCGGGGATCAAGCTCTTGTTCGGTCGCGAGGATCTCTATGTCAATCTGGCCAGGCGCGTATGCGCCGAACGCTCGGACGTGGTAACGCGGATCCATGAGGCCATCGGGGGCGGCGATTTTGGCCGGGCATGCCTGCATGCCCATGGCATGCAGGCCATCCTCGGCATGCTTGGGGCGGCGGAGCTCGCGCGGGCATGCATGGAGCTGGACCGTGCCTTGCGGGATGGCAAGGCGGATGCCGTGGCGCTCTCCACGCTGGGCCTGGACTTCCCGGCGCTGATCGCCAACATGCGCTCGGCGTGTGCCGTGGGCGCGGTATAAAAAAATCCAGAGCCAGCCCGGTGCATGAATCTGGCACTTCATCTGCAAGGGGGGGGACACGGGGAGTGCTGTTTCCCTGCAAGAATCGGCCATGCTGCTAATCCTCACGCGCAAGGCGGGCTCTGGACCGGAAAGCGTGGTGCCGGCCATCACATCAGTCGCTGGAACTGCCAACGATTCAGCGGCGTTCCGCGCCGACCGGGGCAGCACACAGGTCGAGTCCGGCGGACAGGAACCTGAGCGTGCGCAGTTCAATCTGGGTGAATACGCCGTTGATCGTCACCCATGGGTAGCGGACACCAGACACCGTATGCTCGAAAGCGATCAACGTCGCATCGCTGTCGATTGCGCACACGAAGCGCCGGACGCCGATGTCGGGATGCCGGACCTCATAGCGCGCGCGATGTTCAAGCCGGAACTCGCTCCGGCCTTCGCGGATCACTCTCGATATGGCATGCCCCGGCACGTCGGGCGCCAGACTGTTGAGAATGCGGCTTAACCAGTCGTCGTATTCCAGCGCGGTTTCCCCGCTGCCCACCGCCATCGTCCACTGGTCGATGCGCAAGGTATGGCGAGCAGATTGCTGATGAGATTCCATGCCTCATGATGGCTCGGCGACGGCTGCCGCGAAAGAGTAGAAGTACTCAGATCGCCGAGCCTGTATTCGCATCCGTTGCCGGGGGCGTCGGGGGAGTAGCGGAGAGGGGGAGTATTTTTACTCTTTTCGATTCTGCGAGACCCGATGACAATGCCGCCGATGCTTCGATCCAGCGAAAGACGGACCTTGATGTCTGCGGGAATTCGCTGTTGGTCGGGCACCATGC